>JBBRTN010000216.1:0-4567 GCA_038244395.1 Ignavibacteria bacterium | reverse complement strand
CAGCCGGTCCGCAGTAACCGCCATTAGTGCTTTTACCGTCAACGACTGGGTAAGGGACAAAAGTATCAAGATTAACGCCGACAATACTTTGAATAGTATTAATAAGTGAAATAGCATCACCGCCACCTTCTCTTGCAGCAACGCCGGGCTCGGTAATGTCTGTAATGTTCGGAGTTAATTTTACAATCACGGGTTTGGACGCAACTTCTTTAACCCAGGATACAATCATTTTTAAAATCTCCGGCTCCTGCCCTACAGCAGAACCCATACCTCTTTCACACATTCCGTGAGGACATCCGAAATTCAGTTCAATCCCATCGGCTCCTGCATTTTCGGCATCTTTCACAATTTGATGCCATTCTTTTTTTGACTCGACCATCAATGAAGCTATGACTGCATGATCCGGAAAATATTTTTTTACTTCTTCAATTTCTCTTAAATTATCTTTCAGGGGTCTGTCTGTTATCAGTTCAATATTATTAAACCCAACCATCCGGCTGTCCCTGTAATTAACGCTGCCGTATCTGCTGGAGACATTTATTATCGGCACTCCAAGAGTCTTCCAGACTGCACCTCCCCATCCCGCCTCAAATGCTTTCATTACCTGGTATCCTGAATTTGTAGGCGGAGCTGATGCAAGCCAGAATGGATTCGGTGATTTTATTCCTGCAAAGTTTACTGATAAGTCCGGCATAATTTTTCCTTCGGGTGAAACCTCACAGGTTTTAAAAACCTGTGAGGTTTCACAAATCTGATTAGATTATTTTTTATTTAAGTAATTATGAATTCCTACCGCTGCCTGCTGCGCCTCTGACACGGCATTTACCACTTCCACTCCTCCGTTGTACACATCCCCCGCTGCAAAATATTTCAGATTGTCTGTCTGATAAGTTTCCGGATCGGTAATTACCCTTCCTTTATCATCAAGTTTAATTCCCGGAATATTTTTTAAAATGTCTCTTTGCTTTGACTGTCCTGTTGCCCTGATTACCATGTCACACTCTTCTGTAAATTCCGAACCATTATCTTCCTGCAATTTTCCGTCTACAATTTTAGTCCTGAGAAATTTTACTCCTTCCACTTTTTCATTACCCGTAATTTCAACAGGCGTTACATTAAACATTCCTGTCACTCCGGCATTTCTTGCAAGGTCATATTCGAATTCGTATGCTCCCATTTCCTCGCGCCCTCTCCTGTAAGCAAGTATTACCTCCGTCGCTCCCATTCTTGAAGACTCTGAAGCCGCATCCATAGCCGTGTTGCCGCCGCCTAAAACAATTACTTTTTTTCCCACTTTGGTTTTAAACTTGTTAATTCTTAATTCAGAAATAAATTCAACAGCTCCAATACAGTTTTTTAAATCTTCCCCTTTAATATTAATCGAAGACGTTTCACCCAATCCTATACCAATGAACACAGCATCATAATTTTTTTCAAGCATTTCAAAATCTTCACGGGATTTTATCCCCGAATTATATCTGATCTTAAATCCAAACTGGCTCTGAAGATAATTTATTTCTTCCAGCGCTTCTTCGTTTGTAATTTTATAAGGTGCAACTCCGTAAAGTGCAAGCCCGGAGGGCATAGGTTTCGCTTCATAGATATCAATTCCATATCCAAGCAAACGAAGTTCGCACGATCATGAAATCCCCGCCGGTCCCGACCCAATCACTGCAATTTTCTTTCCGTTTGATTTTTCTGTAAAAAAAAGTTTTTTATTTTCTTTAATTACCTGTGTAGTTGCATAGCTCTGAAGCCTTCCGATCTCGATCGGTTTTACTTCCTGCAAATTATAGACGCATGCACCTTCGCACAAAACATCAGTAGGACAAACCTTCCCGCAGGTATTTCCGAAATAATTCGACTCATAAATTGTTTTGGCTGAACCTGTTATGTTGCCTGAATTTATCTGCCTTATGAAAAGTGGAATATCAATATGAGTCGGACATGCGGTCACGCATGGAGCATCATAGCAGAAGAGACACCTCGAACTTTCGTAGTATGCCTGGGTGTCATTCATCAACGGCTTTATCGGCTCGAAGTTTTTATTGTACCCGGCTTCGTTTGTTGGTTGCAAAAATTCCGGCATTGGTATTAACTGGTAAAATTATTTTTGAAAAATTCTTAAATGCCCGCAATAAAAATTAATAAAGCATTACAACTCGGTAATCTTTTCATAAGTCTCCGGACGCCTGTCTCTGAAGAAATGCCAGGTCGAGCGGACTTCTTCTATCATATCGAGATCAAACTCTGCAATAAGCAGTTCATCTTTATCATTGGATGCCTGGGCAAAAATCTGTCCTCTGGGATCTACAAAATAAGATGAGCCGTAAAATTTTCCGAGATTCCACGGCTTCTCGATGCCTACTCTGTTTATACATCCCATGAAATATCCGTTAGCTGCCGCGTGCGCCGGCTGCTCAAGCTCCCAGAGATACTGAGACAGACCTGCTACGGTTGCAGAAGGATTGTAAACTATTTCTGCGCCGTTGAGACCGAGTATTCTCGCGCCTTCAGGAAAATGCCTGTCGTAACATATATATACACCAACCTTGCAATACTTAGTTTGAAAAACCGGATAGCCAAGATTTCCCGGTTTGAAAAAAAATTTTTCCCAGAAGCCTGATGTGTGAGGAATGTGATTTTTCCTGTATTTGCCGAGATAAGTTCCGTCTGCATCTATTACAGCTGCTGAGTTGTACAAAACGCCGGCTTGTTCTTTTTCATAAATCGGAACTATCATAACCATGGAATATTTTTTTGCATACTCCTGCATTTTTTCAATGGTCGGACCCGGAATGGATTCTGCAGATGCATACCAGTTCTTATCCTGGCCCGGACAAAAATACGGGGTATTAAAAATTTCCTGCAGGCAAAGTATCTGCACTCCATTCCTGCCGGCATCTTCGATATAAGGAATATGTTTTGAAACCATTGCATCCACGATTTCCTGAATCGTTCCTTCGCCTTCAGTCTTTGGAAGACTCATTTGTATCAAACCCGATTTTATTTTTCTGGGCATCAGTAAATAAGTTAATTTGGTTAATCAAATTTGGTTACGTAATTAAAACGCGTGCTGAATCCGGTACAGCGGGCAGCCAGTCAGCTCCGGCATTGGTTGAATATACAGCCTTTCCCGTGAAATTTCCCATTAGAGAAATTCCGGTTGCTGTACCGGTTTGTGTACCCGAAAAATCAATTGATAAAAGATAAGATATACCTGATGGAACGCTTTGATAAATCCACTGTGAAAATGAAATATTAACTGAAGCTAATAAAAATAATCCCGTTAAACAAAATTTTTTAATGTATCCATTATGCATTTCCATAAATTAATATTTTCTAATAAATTAAAATCATCTTCTTTGAATCAACCAAAACCCCGTTCGCGATCATTGAATAAAAATAAACCCCGCTGCTCAGGCTCGCATTAGTATAGGAAAATTCTTTAATGCCTGCAGAATAAAATTTATTATCAATTACCTTATCCATCATCCTTCCGCTTTCATCATAGATTATCAGGCTTACGTTTGCATTTTTGTTTAATGTAAACCTGAATGTCGTTGAAGGATTAAATGGATTCGGATAATTCTGAGATAAAATATAATCTGCCGGTATGTTGGGATTATTCGGATTTGTATTCAGCGCTTGTAGAACTGCTGCCCACGAATCAACTATCCCCCAGCCATATAAATTATCAGGCGTTGTGTTTTTATCCGAAGTAGTTCTCAGGATGTCACGTACTTCGCCTGGAGTCAAATCAGGATTTGCAGAAAGAATCAATGCGCAAACACCTGCTACCATTGGACAAGACAGTGAAGTACCTGTAGCAACATTTACATATCCTGTATTCCCGGATCCCGACTTTGCCGTATAGTTATAAGAACCCATTGCCATTACATCTGGTTTTATACGTCCGTCAGATGTCGGTCCTACAGATGAATAGTTTGCTCTCAATCTTGAAGAAGTAACAGAGCCAACTGTAATTACATTAAATCCGTCAGCCGGAGCATCCAGTGTATTATGATTAACATTATATCCGCTGTTCCCTGAGGATATTACTACAACAATTCCCTTACTGACTGCAATGTCCGCTGCTATTGTTATTACTGCAGTCTGACCATTCATGTCCTGCCACGTATAGGATTGATATGGCGCCTGAAAACCAAGGTAACCAAGAGAGCTCGTGATAACATCTGCTCCGAGACTGTCTGCCCATTCGGCAGCTGCTACCCAGTTATCTTCTTCGAGCGGAGTTTCACTGTCTGTATTTTCTGTCTTTGCAAGTATGTATGTAGAATTATAAGCAGGCGATACGAGTGAGTCCGGAGAATATCCACCCACTAAAGAAAGGGTGAGTGTACCGTGAGCCCCGGTTCCCATTCTTCCCTCCCCGTCTGCAACAATTGAATCACCATTCACAAAATCCCAGGTGTGCAGTCCTTTTGACCTCAATAAATCAAAACAATTGTGCTGAAGATTATCAAAGCCGGCATCGAGAGACGCTATCAGTACTCCCTGTCCTGTGTATCCGTTATTATGAGCAGGCGGAAGATTAATTATTGTG
>JBBRTN010000215.1:0-4571 GCA_038244395.1 Ignavibacteria bacterium | reverse complement strand
TCCTGGAAGTCGATCCAAAGAACGAAGATGCTTTAAAAAATAAAAATCAGATAGAAGATATTTACAAAAGTATGGGACTTCCAATCCCTCAATAAAAAACTTATGAATATTACTTATAAAATAAATACCAAGGTTAACGCAGAAGAAGTCGCGGGCTTATTTTTAAAATCCGGGATAAACCGTCCTTTAAATGACCTGCCGAGAATTAAAAAAATGATCGATAATTCTAATCTGACAATCACCGCCTGGGTAGACGAAGAACTCGTCGGTATTTCAAGAGCGCTTACGGATTTTTGCTACTGCTGTTATCTCTCTGATCTTGCCGTCGATAAAAAATATCAGAATAAAGGAATCGGCAAGGAGCTGCTGAGATTAACTAAAAAAGAATCGGGTGAAAGCAGTATGCTGCTGCTCCTGTCGGCTAAAACGGCAATGGATTATTACCCAAAAGTAAAAATGGAAAAGACGGACAATGCGTTTATTATTAACAGAAAATAATTGAAAGACTCTTTAAAAATAATAATTTTCCTAATAATATCTGCTGTGATTGTATGCGGTATTCTTTTGCCAATACCGTACATACCCGCCCTCGGTGACAAAGCACGCGTATTGTATTTTCACGTTCCTATGTCGTGGATTGCCGTGATTGCTTTCTTCATGTCAATGTGGTATTCAATCCGATATTTAAAAACCCGTGAACTTAAATACGATATAAAATCGTTTTCATCGGCAAGCCTGGGATTTTTATTCTGCGTTCTTGCTACAGCAACAGGTTCACTCTGGGCAAAGTTTAACTGGGGCTCCTTCTGGAACTGGGATCCGAGACAGACTTCAATTTTTATTCTCCTGCTGATTTACGGAGCTTATTTTGCTTTGAGGTCGGCAATTGATTCAGATGAACAAAGAGCCAAACTATCTTCGGTTTATTCAATATTAGCAGCTGTCACTGTTCCTTTTTTCGTTTTTATTATGCCGAGGATTGTCGAAAGCCTTCATCCCGATCCGATCATTAATACACAGGGAAAGATAAATATGGACAATACTATGCTAATAATTTTTTTGACTTCTTTGCTTGGATTTACTTTGTTATTTTTGTGGTGTCTTAATATAAAAGTCCGAATCGAAAAACTAAGTATGAAATCTTCAATGAAATATTCCGGAGGCATTGCCGACTAAATGAATTCCCTTTATGATTTTCTGGAAACCAACTCAATGTATATTGTGATGTTTATCGTTCTTATAATTTGGGCCGGAATCTTCGGGTATATCTGGAGGCTAGATAAAAAAGTAAAAAAGCTTGAGCAGGATAATCTTAAATAAAATGAATTGCAAATGGTTGAAATCAAATTGCGGCAATCAAATCTAAGTGCAGACGAATTAAAAGAATTAATTTAAAAAGTATAAAAGTAATATGTCAAAGAAATCAAAAACAGTAATCGGAATTTCAATAATAATTGTTTTTCTTGCTATAGGTTTTATGTCTTTCATAGACAGCAAAATCGAGTATGTGAATTTTAGCGAGGCAAAAGAACGTATGAGAACCGTGGAAGTAAAAGGTCAGTGGGTGAAGGAAAAAGATTCAAAATTTGACGGGGCAACGAACACATTTACATTCTATATGAAAGATGATTTTAATAATGAAATGAAGGTGGTACTCGACGGAGCAAAGCCGAATAATTTTGATGTTGCCGAAGCGGTTGTGGCAAAGGGAAAAATGAAAGACGGATATTTTTATGCGAAGGAAGTTTTGACAAAGTGCCCTTCAAAATATGAAGCCGACGGAAAAGAAGTCAGAAAAACAGGAAGTTAAATAAAATCCTATGATCGGAAAATTTTTAGTATATATATTTTTTACAACGGCATTATTATCCAGCATTAGTTTTTTTCTTGCTCACCTTGGTAAAGAAAAATTTCTTAAGTTCGGCAGAGTATTTTATCACCTTACCGCTGCAGGAATTCTTTCGACAGCCGCTTACTTAATGTATCTGATCCTGACGCACCAGTTTCAGTTTGCTTACGTCTGGGAGCAAAGCAGCACTGACCTTCAGACGCCTTTGCTTATGTCTACTTTTTATTCGGGTCAGGAAGGAAGTTTTATGTTATGGACAACATGGACCGCAATCATCGGAATATTTTTACTTCACTACGTTTCAAAGGGAGACCGCCTCGAGCCGCAGGTGATGAGTATATTCACGCTGATAGTTACCTTTCTTGCATTCATATTAATTTTGAAATCTCCGTTTCTGTATGTATGGGAAAAGTTCGCGGGAGATGTCGAAGCCGGTTTCATTCCGCAGCAGGGCAGGGGATTAAATCCGCTGCTGCAAAATTTCTGGATAGTGATTCATCCGCCTACTTTATTTCTCGGGTTCTCATCTCTTGCTGCTCCGTTTTGCTTTGCAATCGGAACGCTGATGAAGAACAGATATAATGACTGGATAAAGTTTTCAATGCCATGGCTTTTATTTTCCGGAATGATACTCGGGCTCGGCATAATGATGGGCGGATACTGGGCTTACGGCGTTCTTGGATGGGGCGGATACTGGGCTTGGGACCCTGTCGAAAATTCTTCCTTCATCCCATGGCTTGTTATCGTTGCATCCATACACACTATGATCGCCCAAAAAAGAACAGGCGGTTATAAAAAAACAAATCTTATACTTTGCATCTCTGCATATTTGCTGGTTCTGTATTCTACATTTTTAACGCGCAGCGGAATACTGGGAGATTCATCAGTTCATTCTTTTGTAGATCCCGGCTATGAAGTTTATCTTGCACTGGTTGTTTTCATTTCTTTGTTTACATTGATTTCCGTTGTCGCAATACTGTACCGGTACAAACAGCTCAAAGCCCTTAGCTCGGAAACCAACAAGATGCTTTCGCGCGAGTCAACTTTATTCATCGGATCAATTACATTATGTGCCGCCGCTCTTGTAATTCTTGCAGGCACGAGCTGGCCGATATTTTCCAAAGGCACCATTGACGCTCAGTTTTATAATAAGATGAATCTTCCGATTGCAATACTAATAGCTTTAATTAACGGAATCAGTTTACTGCTCAAATGGAAGCAGAATGACGAGAAGAGTTTTTTCAAAAGTTTACTCTTTCCCCTGACTCTTGCCTTCGTTGTGACAATCGGACTTGTCATTGTCGGCGTTCAGGATTTTTTAATTGCACTGTTTGCACTTGCAGCACTGTTTACTTTTTTTGTGAATGCAGAGCTTGCAGTGAATGCCTTCAGGAAAAATAAATCTTCAATAGGCGCTTATATCGCTCATGTAGGACTGGCACTGGTATTTCTCGGCATCATTGCTTCGTCGAAATACAGCAGGGAGGAAAATCTTTCTCTCGAATTGAATAAGCCCGTTGTTGCATTCGGATACACGCTTACTTATCTCGGCGCTACTCCTTTTGAAGATCCTAACAATAAGACGGATACAAAATATCATTTCAATGTCCGCGTTGAAAAAGATAATAAAGAATTGCTGCTTCAGCCTGTCATGTATTACAGTGAATATTCCAAAGGTCTGATGAAGAATCCTGACATTGCAAATTTTGCTACAAAAGATTTTTATCTGTCACCGATGGGACTCGTGGAGCCGGAAGTTTTTTCCGAAGATCAGCTTCACGAACTTAAGAAAGGCGAAGAGATAAAAATTGGGGATGTAACAGTCCAGTTCAATGATTTTGATTTTGGCAATATAGAAAAAGGCGGAAAGGAAATTCAGTCAGGTAATTACACAATTGGCTCGGTCTTAAAAGTAAAGGATTCAAAATATACTGAAACGCTTGAACCGAAAATAAAATATACAGACGGCAATCCCGAATACATGGCTGCGCGCATTTCAGGAAATGATAAATACAGTTTTTATTTCGTTAAGATGAGCATTAAAGGTGAGGAAGAAGGCGGCGCAACCGCAACAATCGCCGTAGTAAACAACAAAGACACATCACCTGCACCCAAGGCAGATGAGACGCTTGTTCTCACTGCATCCATAAAACCATTCATAAATATTCTCTGGACAGGAACAGGAATTCTGGTATTCGGATTTTTTCTCTCTATATTAAAGAGACGGAAAGAACTGAAGATGTAATTCACAAATTATAAAACTCATTTAGCCTGTCATCCTAGCTTACCCAGTGATGTTTCAATTTTTTATTATCCTTTTCATGCAGAGTAATTGCAAGTATACCTCCGATTATTACTAAGATTATTCCCAATACAGATATTAGTCCCGGCACATGCCCGAAGATAATCCAGTCAAATATTCCGGTAAAGATGACTACAGAAAAATTTAGCGGTGAAAGTTTTACTGCAGGAACGAATCTGTATGCAAACTGCAAAAGATATAAATAGCTTATGAAAAATATGCCGGAAGAAACTCCGTAGACCCAGATAATTAAAGGCGGGCTTGACCAGCTGTATAAAGCAAAAGGAAATGAAAGTACAGACGCAATTAAAGAGTAATAAAATAAAATTGTAATAAACGATTCCGTTCTTGTTAAAACTCCGAGAGATACGTAAGCAATTGCAAGAAAAATTCCTGCAGCAAGACCGGTGAGATCACCGC
>JBBRTN010000214.1:0-4581 GCA_038244395.1 Ignavibacteria bacterium | reverse complement strand
TCTTATAGCGACTTCGGTTTTCCCAAATCCGACATCACCGCATACAAGCCTGTCCATCGGGTTCTGTGTCTCCATATCCTCCTTCGTTTCTTCCGTCGCCTTAAACTGGTCGGGTGTATCTTCATACATAAAATTTGCTTCCAGTTCCTTCTGCCAGTGTGAATCATTCGAAAACTTAAAACCGGTTTCTGACTTTCTCTGTGCATAAAGTATAATCAAATCCCTTGCAATATCCTTTACCTGTTTTTTAGTCCGTGACTTTAGCTTGTCCCATTCACCTCCGCCAAGCCGCGTCAATGCAGGCGTATGTCCCTCTGCCCCGGAATATTTTTTTATGAGATTAATGTTGTTAAGATTCAGAAATAATATATCGTTTCCGTGATAGGAGAGGACAACTACTTCCTGGTTGTTGCTGCCGACTGTAATTTTCTTTAATCCTGAATATTTCCCAATCCCGAAATCACGGTGAACAACATAATCACCATAGACTAGTTCTTTAAGTTCACCGAAGGTCAGACCTTTGAACTTTTGCTTTCGTTTTTTTATCTGTTTAAAATATCTCCCGAATATCTGGTGCTCTGTATAAAGCAGTATATCCGGCTGTGTAAAAATAAATCCGTTGTGGATTGATTCGGATATAACATTAAATTTATTCTTAATGCTGAAATCAGAATCATATTTCTTTTCACTTTCAGCAAGCTCATCCGTGTCTGTATGAATTAACTCGTCACGCTCTGTAATATTCTCGTCCTCAAAATCTTCTATCAGCTCTTTTATTCTTATTGCCTGATGTTCGTCGGAAGCCATTATGATTGCTTCATAACCCTTCTTAATATTTTCGCAAAGATTCTGATAAAGTGATTTAAGGCTTGAATGGAAATCAGGCTGTGGCTTTGAATCAAAGTCTGTTTCGTTAGAATTTTCATCCCCCGTTGATTTCCCGAATGCAGTAAAATTAATCTGCCTGAATCTGCTCAGGGTTTCGAGTAATTGTTCATCTTTGATTTCATTCAGACTTATCTCCGGCTCGTCAGTTATAATAATTGCTTCTTCGGGAATGTAATTAATAATATTTTCCTCTGATGTGTTAATTTTATCATTATCCTCCTCCTCTTCTGAATTTAAGTTTATCCCGATCTTCACCGAATCTATTTCGCGGACGGACCTTTGTGAATTAATGTCAAACTCACGTATGGATTCTATTGTGTCACCGAAAAACTCAATCCTGACAGGGCTTTCCAGGTTCTCTGCAAACAGGTCTATGATACCGCCTCTTACTGAATAATCGCCTGCTTCGTCTACAAAATCTTTCCTGCTGAAATTATATTTATTAAGTGTCCTGAGTAAATCATCAAAATTCCTGTTTTCATTTTTCTTCAGCTCGATGATGGATGCTCTGAATTTGTCCCTGGAAATAATTTTAGTCGAAAGCTCTGCAGCATTTGCAATCACTATGAATTCATTACCTTCTGAAAGGTCTATCAGTATTTTTGATGTGGATTCGCTGTCGGAGATTTTCGAAGAGTATGCGGATAAATTAACGCTTGCATCCAGCAAATCGAGGTCATCTTTTAATTTTACTATCCTGTCGTTATCGTGAGATATATAAAATATTTTTTTATTAAAATTAGTGTAGATGTAAAGTACTATAAATGAAGCAAGCGACCCGCTGACTCCGTTTAAATTTATTACACTGCTGTTTTCTTTAAATGAATTTTTGAGCTGTTCGAATTTTCCCGATGCGAATAATCTGGATTTGATATGCTGAATTGTTTCTGTCATTACATTTCTCCGAAACCGTCTGCAAAAAATTGTATCATTTCTTTTGAAAGTTCATTCTCATCATCACCTTCGAATTTTAATGTGAGCGTTGAGCCCTGCTCTGCTGCCAGAGTCATTACACCTATTATGCTTTTCCCGTTTACTTCATAGCCGTCCTTTGAAATGTAAAAATCGGATTTATATTTAGCGGCTATTCTTACGATTGACGATGCAGGACGTGTATGCATGCCGGCATTGTTTACTATCGTTACTTCTTTTTCTATCAATGATGCAGTTTGCTTAGGTTGAATGATTATGTGATTGTTAATGGTATCAGACTTTTGAAATTAATAACAATGTCTGATTGAATTTAAAAATTTCCCGGCACTAATTCATTATTACTATTAATATTACATTTGTTCAGAATGATCTTCCCATAAGCATTTCTGAAAACCATTTCAGCCGCTCCTTTTGTTCCCCGTCTGTCAGTGTATTTAAATATTTATCGGCTAGCTTTGTATAATGTGCGATTTCTTTCTTTGCAGATTCAATGATGCCGTACTTTATATAAATATTTTTTATTTCTGTAATAGTGTCAGCTTCATTAGTCTTCAAAATTTTTTTATCTGCTATACTCATTATTTTTAATTTATCGTCCTCACCGTCTACGGTTTCCATTGCTTTCAGTAACAGATATGTTTTCTTCCCTTCGACCACATCTCCGCCGATTTTTTTTCCAAATTGATTTTCATCCGCATTGATATCAAGCAGGTCATCCTGAATCTGAAATGCAAGACCTATATTGGCAGCGTAATTTCTCATGTTGTCAACCTGCTCATCACTCCCGTTGCCTATCAGCGCCCCTATTACCGCCGATGTCTCAAGCATCTTTGCGGTCTTCTTGCGGATCATCATGATGTATTCATCGGGTGTTACGTCCTTTCTTTCTTCAAATTCCTTATCGAAGCTCTGTCCCTCGCAGACCTCTATAATGCCTTCGGTAAATGATTTTATAATTTCGCTGAGGCGCCCGGATTTTGTCTTGATTAAATATGAGTAAGCCAGTCCGATCAAATGGTCTCCTGTCAGTATCGCAACATTTTCATTCCATTTTTTATGTACTGTAATTATACCTCTTCTTGTATCCGCATTGTCCATTATATCATCATGGACGAGAGTAAAGTTATGAAGCATCTCCATTGCTACCGACGCATTCAGAACCGCGTCAATACTTCCACCGACAGCTTCACATGCAAATATAGTCATCATCGGTCTGATTCTCTTACCGCCTGCTGTCAATACATATTTCAGCGGGCTGTATAATGTTTCGGGTATACTCCTGTCAATAGAACTGAAAAGAATTTCATCGACATTTTTCTTATACCTCTGATAAAAATCGTAGTGGTTGACCATTAATTCAATAATTCATTTATTCTATTTCTTATTAGGATTAAATTTCCCGTTGTAATTTTTTGAGACTTCTAAATGTTGGTTGTAATATCTAATTTGATAGTATATTCATTCAATATATAAAATTAATATTTTTAGTTATATGAAATTAAAAAACAAACCAGTACGGTATTTATTGCCGGTCACTGCATTCATTATTTGTTTTAATCTGCTCAGTTTCAGTCCGCTGAAACATATTACCGGATACAATAAAGTAAAAAACAATTCTTCTCTGGCAAAAGTATTTGCATCTTTTTCAAAAGGAGGGAACGGAGACCTTCCGGACTGGGGAACAATGGATCCTGACAAAGACGGATACGAAGGCACACGAACCAATACGTTCTATAAATATTTAAAGACTCTTGATTTGAATCCCGAAAGGAAGGAAGTAATTGTTGCTGTGATTGATGATGGATTTGATATTGATCATCCTGATCTTAAAGATAATATATGGAATAATGAAGCGGAAATTAACGGGCAGCCCGGTGTAGACGATGACGGGAACGGCTATGTGGATGATTTTCACGGATGGAATTTTTTGGGAAATGCTCAGGTACTTTCACTGGAAGTCGCTAGGGAATACAAAAGATTAAAGAATGAGAATACTCCTGAAACTGATGAATATTTTCAAAAAGTCAAAAGAGAATATGAAGCAAAAAAAGAAGAGACAATGACGACAAGCAAGGGTATATCCGAGACTCTCGATGATGTTAACGGAGCGGAAAAAGTTTTAAAAAAAGAAAATATCACTACTGATCCTAAAAAACTGCAGGGTATTTCAAGCAGTCTTCCGGAAGGAAAAGTAAGTGATGCAGCTTCAATCATACTGGGTGTTTACATGCTTTTTGGAATGGAAAAGACAGACCTCGAGGAGCTGAATGAAGAATACAAAGTAAAGGTAAAATGTTTGTTCGATACGACAGACACTTACATTCTTGTCGGTGACAATCCTGATATTCTGCTTGAAAAGAATTATGGTAATAATGATGTTGTTCAGAAAAAAGAAATTCACGGCACACACGTGTCCGGTATCATTGCATCCAAAAAAACAGGTCAGGATCCTTTCGCAAAAATAATGTGCCTTCGTGCAGTTCCAAATGAAGGCGATGAAAGGGATAAGGATATTGGAAATGCAATAAGGTATGCAGTGGATAACGGAGCAAGTATAATTAATATGTCTGCAGGAAAATATTTTTCACCGGACCCGGAGTTTGTAGTAGATGCAATAAAATATGCAGAGGAGAAGGGAGTTTTATTCGTAGTATCAGCCGGTAATGAAGGTGATGACATTTCAGGAATTGTCAATTATCCGAGAAAATTTTATATGGAAGAGGGTTCGAAAAAATATTTTTCCAATATGATTGTTGTTGG
>JBBRTN010000213.1:0-4586 GCA_038244395.1 Ignavibacteria bacterium | reverse complement strand
ATCTTAACACCACCCAGTTTTTTATTCCCGGTCTGATAGCCATGCTCCTGATTATTATTTCAGTCATACTTACATCAATTTCACTGGTCAGGGAAAAAGAGCTCGGTACGATTGAGCAGATAAGAGTGTCACCGGTAACCTCACTGGAATTAATATTCGGCAAGATTATTCCTTATCTGATTATTTCAGTGCTCATAGCATATTCAATTTTAATTATAGGCTATATTCTATTCGGAGTCGTAGTGAAAGGAAGTCATTTGTTTTTATTCCTGGGGACTATTTGCTATCTAATGGCAACTCTCAGCATGGGAATTTTCCTCTCGACGGTTGCTGAGTCTCAGCAGGTTGCTTTTCAGATGGCTCAGCTTATGTCCCAGCTGCCAACAGTAATATTGTCAGGATTTATTTTTCCAATAGAAAGCATGCCGTGGCCGATTCAGATTCTTACTAACATTACTCCTGCGAAATTTTATATAATTATTTTAAGAGATATCCTGATTAAGGGTGTCGGATTTGAATCGTATAAAATGCAGATGGTTTATCTGATTATATTCGCGACATTTTTAATTACAGTGGCAGTGATCAGAACCAGGAAAGCAAATGCAGTATGATTTAAAATAAAATCTGAATTGAAAAATATAATTACCTAAAATTGTAAATAGCATATGAAGATATTAAGAATATTTATCATAAAGGAATTCATACAGTTTATGCGTGACCCGAAAATGTTTGGTGTCGTTTTAATTGCGCCTGTTATACAATTGATTTTCCTCGGTTACGCGGCTAACAGGGATATTAAAGATGCCACGACTGTCTTGTTTGATCAGGATAAATCTTCAGTCAGCAGGGAATATATCAGAAGCTTCGATAAGTCAGGTTACTTTTCTATTGATTATAATGTAAACAGCTATGAAGAACTCGAGCACCTCATTGACGACGGGAAGGCTTTCGTAGGAATAATCATTCCTTACGATTTCGAAAAAGACATTAATAATAAAAGAACGGCAAACGTTCAATTAATACTCGACGGCTCTGACGGCAATAAGGCTTCCATAACAGCGGGCTACGTCCAGAACATCACCGCAACCTTTGCCCAAAATATTTCAATTGAATTTCTTCAGAAATCCGGACTTAAAACTAATTTAGTCAGCTTCATTGAACCCGAAGCAAGAGTCTGGTATAATCCGAATCTTACTACAAGGAATTATTTTCTTCCGAGTATCGTAGGTCTCGTATTAATTATCATCACAGTGAATATGACTTCACTTGCGATTGTAAAGGAAAGAGAAATCGGAACTCTCGAGCAGCTTATCGTTACTCCTATCAAGCCGTACCAGATGATTCTCGGAAAGTTAATTCCTTTCTCTATCATTGGCATCGTTGCGGTTACTCTCGTACTTTCCGTTATGAGATTCTGGTTTGGGATACCTATAAAAGGAAGCGTGCCGTTTTTATTCCTCTCATCATTTGTATTTATGCTTTCGACACTGGGACTTGGCTTGTTCGTTTCGACAATATCACGCACACAGCAACAGGCAATGATAACTTCTGCGTTCTTAGTGATAATGCCTATGATATTTCTTTCGGGATTCTCTTTTCCTATTGAAAATATGCCGCAGATAATTCAGTATGTCACATATATTATTCCGTTAAAATATTTTATTATAATAATAAGAGGAATAGTAATTAAAGGTCTTGGATTTTATGACCTGTGGAGAGAAGTGCTTGTATTATTTTTTATGGGAGCGATAATATTGATAATAAGTTCTCTTAGATTCAGCAAGCGGCTTGAGTAACCGCTAGAATGAACTTCTAAAAAATTTAATCATCAGTCATTTCTGTCAGCTTTATCCTTTCCTTAGGTGTAGTAATTATCATAATCGAATCTCCCGGTTTAATTTCAAAGTTGTCAGGAGGATTGAATATTAATTCATCTTCCGATTTGACGGAGATGACAACTGTTTCTTTGAAATCGGTCAGTTTGAGGTCTCCCAATTTTCTGCCGTGATGATTTTCTTTTAAATCTATTTGCTCGAATCGAAGGTCCTTATATTTATCCCTTAAGATTAAATCGAGGAAGTTTGATACAACCGGTCTGAGCATCAGATTCGCCATTCTTAAACCCCCGATATAATTCGGAGAAACAACGTTGTCCGCTCCTGCCATCATTATCTTTTCCTTGTTATCATGATTTATGCAGAGTGAAATTATTCTTATCGCAGGATTAAGCCGTCTCGCAAGCAATGTAATAACCAGATTAATGTTGTCATCATTTGTCGTGGCAAATAATCCAAGTGCATTTTCAACTCCGGCTTTTTTTAAAGTGTCATTATGGGTTGCATCACCTTCAACGTACATTTGATTCGGATAAAATTTAATAATCTTCTTGATTTCATCCGGGTCAAGGTCTATGCAAACGCTGTTTCTCTCGGTTACAGACAGCTCATCTATCAGGTGCATAGAGTGCCTTCCAATCCCGCAAATAATGTAGTGATTGGCGCACTTGTCGATTGATTTTTCCATTTTTCTTTTTTTGTAAGTTTCCCTGTAATGACCGTCTATGATAACTGCCGAAACTGTAGAAACAAAATATGTTAAAATTCCTATTCCGGAAAACGCAATGAAGACAGTAAACGGTCTGCCTAATTCATATGCCTGCACGTTTATTATTTCATCAAAACCAATTGTAGTGACTGTTACTACTGTCATATAAAAACAGGTAAATATATCATAATGGAAATCGGTTATAAAATAATAACCTAATGTTCCCGTTGATAATATTACCAGTACCGCAGCGCCTGTCTGATATAATCTTTTCTTAAGAGTTGAATCCATTGAAACGAAATTAAAGATTAATCATCTTAAAAAAAATTGAAAAGTATAGCTTTAATGTGAATAGTGAATATGCTTTTTTAATTTTTACGTTTTGTTTTACTATATTTAACAAGAAATTAAATTCTTATTTTTACCTATTACTTAAGTAAGAAGATAGAATAAGTGATCTCAATTAAAATAAAATAATTACAAATGTTAATCAGCAATTTAGCATTTAATAAAATACTACAATGAGTAAAGAGCGAATTGAATTGTCGGAAATGCAGAGCATGATTGAGGAAATGAATTACCTTCACCAGGTCTCTCAAAGGATATCTGAAATGAAGAGTCTCGATGTACTTCTTCATGAGATCATGGACAGCTGCAAAGAGCTTATGAATGCCGAAGCAAGCTCGCTTCTGATCTATGATGAAAAAGAGGACAAACTTTTTTTCGATGTTGCTACCGGAGAGAAAGGAGATGTGATAAAAAAAATAAGCGTTAATATCGGAGAGGGGATCGCGGGATGGGTGGCGGAAAACCGCAAGCCGCTTCTGATAGAAGACTGCTATAATGACACGAGATTCAACAGGGAGTTTGATATTAAAACAAACTTCATAACCAAATCAATGATATGCGTTCCAATGATTCGCAAGGAAAGATTAATCGGAGTCATACAGGTAATAAATAAAAAAAACGGGGAAGTATTCACGGAAAGAGATCTGAATATTTTTCAGATACTCGCTTCACAGTGCGCTATATCAATTGAAAATGCGAAGCTGACTGAAATTCAGATTCAGCAGAAAGCTCTCGAAAGGGAATTGAGGACCGCCCGTGAAATTCAGCAGAACCTTCTTCCCTCATCGCTTCCTGAAATTTCGGGGATAGATGTTGCTTTCAGATTAATTCCGGCAAAACAGGTCGGAGGCGATTATTATAATGTTTATAAAATCAATGATGACCAGACTCTGTTTTTTATTTGCGATGTATCGGGAAAGAGTATTTCTGCAGCGCTTATAGTTTCTACTATTTGCTCGAGCATAATGACTTATCTTAAACTTAGCAGCATAAAGCTCAGCAAGGATAATTTTGATCTTATTGAACTTGTGAAATCACTGAACAGGGTTTTAATTGAATCCACTACCGCCGAAAAATTTGCTACGAGCTGGTTCGGGTTATATGAACATTCGACAAAAAAATTAAAGAGCATCAACGCCGGTCATAATACTATTTATCTTTTCAATAAAGATGGCGCATTGACCGAGCTGAAAGAAGGAGGTCTTTTTCTCGGAAGCATCGATATGGATTTTACGATTGAAGAAGTAATTCTTGAAAAAGGCGATACCTTAATATGCTACACTGACGGGGTGCCGGAGGCAATGAACGCGGAGAAAGGATTTTACGGAGATGACAGTTTCATTGACTTTACAAGGAACAACCTCGGTGGCGATTCAAAAAATCTTCTCGGAAAAATACTTACCGACCTGAATCAATTCGTAAAGGGCGCTGAGCAGAGTGACGACATAACAATTGGTGTACTAAAAGTACTATAGTTTTTTAGGCGCTTACTTTGAATTGCAGTTCCAAAAATTATTTAAAAATAAATCATTCATTCTTTTCAGTAATCACTTCACTTTTATCAGAAGGCTTTTCGCCCGTTCCCCTGATGTGAACAAACCTTTTAAGCAAATCAAACCAGAAAGGCGCACCGAGGTAAACTGCAAACGTGGAGATAAGCATTCCGAATATCATAATCAAAACAGGCATAGGTT
>JBBRTN010000212.1:0-4599 GCA_038244395.1 Ignavibacteria bacterium | reverse complement strand
TTTTATGGCTGCATAGTCATCAAAGCCCGTAGAGGTGCTTACCGCTGTAACGTAAACATTATAAACGGAATCAAGGACTATAACAGGATAATTTGTTGTGAGAACATCTCCCTGGGGATATATTTTATTCCAGATGATATTTCCATTCAAGTCTAATTTTATAGTGGACGTTCTGCCTCCAAGTCTCCCGGCTATAAAAACATTCTGCGAACTGTCAGTCAGCAGATTGTAGCCGATATTCGCTATGTTTTCGGCAGAAGCTATTCTCTTAACCCAA
Source organism: Ignavibacteria bacterium (assembly GCA_038244395.1). GTDB lineage: Bacteria > Bacteroidota > Ignavibacteria > Tepidaquicellales > Tepidaquicellaceae > JAGPCH01. Next base: position 4,322 of record JBBRTN010000212.1, on the reverse strand, counting down.
ATTGTGTTTCCACTGCTGTCGTATTTTATTGTTAAGCAATTATCATTATTGGAAACATCCATGCTGTATCCTGTAACATATATATTTCCGATTATATCAGATGTAACTCCATAGGCGCCATCATCCGAATATGATGAAGGTCCGTTATACCTCCGACTCCAGACTTCATTACCGTTGTTTGAATATTTAATTGTCGCATAGTCATAGAAAGTCCCGGTTGCTTTGCTCCTTCCGGTTATTATTACATTACCATTATTATCCATTGTGAAATCTCCGAATACATCTGCACCAGCAGATCCTGGGAAAGTGTACTTCTTTCTCCAAATCTGTATACCGTTATTATCAAACTTACCCGCAATTAGTCGATTAAATTGAACTCCTCCGGCATATACATTTCCGAGGGAATCCAGAACTATTTTTCTATATGAACTTGTATCATCATGTCTTTGCCATAATGCAACTCCGTTGCTGCTGTATTTTAGAATATCACCGCAAGCAACATATACATTATTGTCCTCATCAAGTTTAATATCATTACCCACAGGATTTCCAGTAGTATAATAACTCATAAGCCATAAAGTATCACCTGATTTATTATATTTAATTGTTACACACTCAATAGCTGATGTGGTTCTTTTACTTCCTCCTGTTACATATACATTTTCTGAATCGTCAACCACTATAGCATATGCTCCATCGTTATTGTTCCCGGGACCTGAATATCTCCTCACCCAATCAATCTGCATCTGTGAAAAGCCGACATTGGATATAATCACGGGTATGAGATACAATATTTTCATAAAATGCTTCATTATTTTTTCAGGACTGATAAAGTTTAATGAATACAGCTTTCGAAGGAATTTTTGATAATCCGGAAATACTTTCAGAAACATCTTTGAGGACAAACAACATATAAATTCCGGGAGGGGCTATATTTGAATTTGCCGGAGATTTTATTTTATATGTTCCTTCTACTCCATAAGGTTCGAAAAAAAGTTCTATGTATCTTTGTTCGCTGTTATATCCGTGCGTAACCGACATTGGTTTAACAAATGCTATTGAATCTAAAGGATAAGTACCATCAAGTGTTACAGAGAAATCTTCATCATAAGTCAGCTCTGTAGGAGGATCATATACTTTTGGCTGCTCTCCATCCAATAAATATCCCGGAGTAAAAATTGATAATCTTCTTTCTGTATCATCTTCTACATCTCCTCCGTCCGGAACTCTGCCTCCTGTGCATAAGATCTTTCCGTTTGGTAAAAGCAAAGCAGCTGAATGATATCTTCTCGAAACTACCATTTCAGGTATGTCAACTGTATCCCATGTAAGCGTATCTGTATCTAATAATTCGGATGTTAAGACAGGTTCGCCATCAGCTTCTCCTCCAACCACTAAAATTTTTCTGTCAGGAAGAATTATGGAATTATGGAAGAAACGCGGATAAGTCAAGGGATCAATAGTTGTCCAATCCGGGGTAGTATCGCTTAAATCAATTAAGTCAACCCTGTCCATCGCAACCGATTCATACCAAAGTCCTCCGATTACTAATACTTTTGATGTACTGCTTCCCAATCTAATCGGAAGCAGGATATGGTTTGAATGTTCAGTTGGAGTAGGTCTTTGTCCTCCTAATGACTGCCAGAATGGATCCGGCCTTGTTGCTGCCGGATCGAAAAGTTGTGTATCGCCTGCTGTATAACTTGGAGGTTCATTACTATTAGGATATAATTGTGTAGTCGAAAAAAATACTTTCCCTTGATTTGCACCTTTTGGAATTAAGTTACCTGCCGGGTAGAAATAACTTAAATCCGGAGGCATATCCGCATTGCTCGTTTCCGAAACTCTTTCCCATCCAATTCCATCAAGGTATACTTCCGGAACTAAATTAGTTGTAGATTTATAAACTCCATTTAAATCTCCGCTGAATCCTCCCATCGCTAAAATTTTCCCGTTTTTTAAAATTGTCAGAGAAGGGTACCATCTTCCATCATTCATGAAATGGGGCACACTACTTGACACAGGAATAGACCAAGGCGGATCGTTCTGAGGATCAAATATAAAGCAATAATTTTGACCTCTTACCTGTTGCTCATTTGATGGAAAATAGTAATCCGGATAGGGAAAATCTTTTTCTCCTCCTGCTACTAATAATCTCCCGTCAGCCATAAAGCAGTGTCCGCTGCAGAATATTCTGGATGGTTCTATAGGAGTTAAAGGCCATATCGGAACTTCAAGATTAGCTTCATTCATTTCATTTGTTTCGTGATCATAAACTCTGCTCCACATGGGATAGCTTCTGCAATGAAAGATTAAGACTTTCCCTGCCCCACCATCATAGAAAAGACTAGCATGAATTCCTGTTACTTTAGAATCGTTTGGACCTTCGTCCCATGTTCCCCAAGTAGGCATTTTACTATCTTCCAATTTTAAATTTCTGATAATTGCCTAAAACATTACACACAATAATTTTTTTAAAAAATGCCAAAAAAAATCCTAAGCATTTTTTTTGTCTGAACGAAGCTACTTGACTCAATTCTATTGTAATATATTCCGCTCAAAAGATTGCTTCCTTTGAACTCTTCACTATACTCTCAGGCTAAAACCGTGACGAAGGCGGATATTAAAAGTCCCTTCTGACTGCTGTGTATTTGTTAGGATTCTGTTAGGATAAAAATTATATTTATACTATTGGACAAAAGTAAAAGCTGTTATTTTAAGAAAAAATATATGTCGTGTATGACATATAAATTCAAGTGTAATAATGAAAGAACATAACCTCTGACTGCGTCCCTTTGCCTGTCTTTCATATATAATGTAGGGAAGATAACGAGAGTGCAAGGCGAGGGACTAAAAGGGGGTACGAAATAATATTCTACACAGAATGTATAATACCTAACCCTCTCCCGTTATGCATTTGCAAGCGGGAGAGTTAATTTTAATATTTCAATATAAGAAGGCGGGATTAATTTAATTCCGCCTTTTTTTATTTATAAGTCTGACTAATTTAGTCTTTCGTTTCTAACCTCAATACGGAGCAACAGACAGTGTGATGTGAAAGAAGAGAGGGGTGAAGCGAAAATTTAAACTTGGATTGAAATTACTTTCGATAATGAGTATTTTTGATGTTAATGTATGTTTGATAATAAACAGTAAAAATGAACCGGATAGAAAAAATTAAAAACAATATTAAAGAACTCAATCTCAATTTCAATCTCAATATAGATTCTTTCCTTGTAAAGAACTTGCCCAACATCAGGTACCTGTCGGGCTTCTCCGGAAGCGCGGGAAGTATTCTTCTTACAGCGGATCAGGATTATTTCATTTCGGATTTTAGATATAAAACTCAATCTAAAAATGAAGTGTATCCCGGATTTGAAATTATAATTTATGTTCAGAATTCAAATATGTTTCTGAAAGATCTTATTGCAAAGCATAATCTTAAGAGGATCGGATTTGAATCAAACTTCCTTACATACGCGGAAGCTGAAAACTTAAAGAGAGAATTCAGTGAAGTTGAATTTGTTCCTGTTGACAGCCTCGTAGAGAAGATCATCATTTGTAAGAATGAAAAGGAAATTGATTCGACAAGGAAAGCGGCGGATATTACCGACCAAACTTTTTCCGAGTTACTCAAAATTATAAAACCCGGTATGACTGAAAGACAGGTCTCTGCGCACATTTCATATCTGCAAAAAATGTTCGGAGCCGAAGGTGATTCATTTGATTCAATAGTCGCATCGGGTGAAAGAAGCGCATTCCCTCACGCAAGACCAACTGACAAAAAGATTAAAGAAGGCGAGTTATTGAAATTGGATTTCGGATGTGTCGTGGACGGGATGAGGTCGGATATGACGAGAACAATTGCCATAGGTGAAATTTCAGAAGAGTGCAGGAAAATTTATGCAATCGTAAAAGAAGCGCAGCAAATAGCACTGGACAATGTAAGAGCGGGAGTAAATTCAAAAGTTGTGGACGCGTCTGCAAGAGATTTTATTAAGCAGAACGGTTACGGAAATAATTTCGGACACGGACTCGGTCACGGGCTTGGCTATGACATTCACGAAAAGCCTGCTTTGAATGAAAGGTCAGATTACATTCTTGAAGTAAACAACATTATTACAATCGAACCTGGAATTTATGTAGAAGGACTGGGCGGAGTAAGAATAGAAGACGATGTAGTGGTGACGCAGGACGGGTGTGAAATTTTAAATAAGTCATCGAAAGATTTAATAAGTATATAACGTGTATTAATAAAATACGGAAAGATAAGTTTTTATATATCCGGAATTTATAATTTATAAATAAGCATTGAATAAAGT
>JBBRTN010000211.1:0-4600 GCA_038244395.1 Ignavibacteria bacterium | reverse complement strand
ACCCCAAAACGCAAACGGCTCGTAGTCAGGATATGGATAGGATCCCAAAAGTAATTTTATTCCTTTATTTTTTTCAGAAAAATAATTTTCAGCAAAGCTTCTCACCGATACAGGTCTGCCGCTGCATGAATTGATAATTCCAGTAACGCTATCCTGTAAACAAATTTTCGAAATATTTTTTGCAGTATCTTCAATGCTCAGAAAGTCCCTGATTTGCTCGCCTCCTGACATTTTAAATTCGGCATCATTATTTTCAACTGCCTTTTCCATCTGGGAATACAATGATTTTTCCGACTGACCCTTTCCATAAATATAAAATAATCTCACCCATTTTAATAAAAAATTATTCTTGCTCTGAAGCAGCTCCAGAAATTTCCTTAAAGTATCCTTCGCTGTCGAATAAGAATTTCCTGGGTCACTTGCCATTGTTTCAGAAAGGCAGCCGTTTACTATTCCATACTCAAGACAGGTGCCGGTTACAGTTATATCCTTCAGCCCGTCATTTATGAGCCTGCTTAAAAAACTATAGTTTGAAAATAAATTTTTTTCAATATGGAAAAGTTCTTTATAATTTGGCAGGTTTTCCCAGGCGAGATGAATTACTTTATCCGGAGAATTGAAATGCCGGTAAAGATTCTTATCAAGCGGAGATCTATTCAAATCATACTCTATGAATTCAACATCACCGTACCAGTCAGAATCTTCGGCTATTTTTTCATTCTCCGAAGTTGCTATTACTGATATATTATTTTTAATTAATTCCCTGACCACGTAATTTCCTACAAATCCGGTGGCGCCGGTAACAAGAACTTTCATAGTTACTTAACTTTTTATTATTTTAAGTTCAGGAATCGCTGTAACAAATTTGCCATTCCAATCTTTCACATAAGACAGCTGATTAAGAATTTCCTCTTTAATATTCCATGGAAGTATGAATATATATTCCGGCTTTTGTTTTTTCAACTCTTCTTCAGTTAATACCGGTATATGGCTTCCCGGTAAAAACTTATTTTGTTTATAAGGTGATGCGTCGGTAACAAATTCAATCAGGTCATTTTTTATTCCGCAGAAATTCAATAGTGTATTTCCCTTAGCGGCTGCGCCGTATGCAGCTACCCTTGCACCTTTTAACTTTTGATTAATAAGAAACTCCAGCAGGCTTAGTTTTATTTTATTTACCCTCTCCTGAAATCCTCCATAAAATTTCAGGTCAGTAATGCCTGCATCTTTTTCTGTCTTTAATAATCTGTCAACGCTTTTTGCAGCAGGACGTGCACTTTGAAATTCCCTGTGCTGAGCATAAATCCTCAGTGATCCTCCGTGAGTCGGGATTTCTTCAACGTCAAATAAATCCAGCCCATGTTCATTAAAGATCATTATCAATGTAGTAAAAGACAGATAAGAAAAATGTTCATGATAAACCGTATCGAACTGGCACTCTTCAACGAGCTTAAGAAGATGTGGAAACTCCATTGTAATAACACCGTCATCCTTGAGAATTATTTTCAGCCCTTTTACAAAATCATTTATATCCGGAACGTGAGCCAGCACATTATTACCAATCAATAAATCTGCCTTCTTATTCCTGCTTAACAATTCTTTTGCAAATGCCTCGCCGAAAAATCTGACCTCTGTATTAATTCCTTTTTGCAATGCCACCTCCGCAGTATTTTTAGTCGGCTCAATTCCCAGCACATTAATTCCCTTCTCTTTAAAAAACTGTAAGAGATATCCGTCGTTAGAGGCAATCTCAATTACGAGAGATTTATTATTCATTTTAAATCTGTCAACAACCTTGCCGGCGTAGATTTCACAGTGTCTGAGCCAGCTTGTAGAAAATGAAGAAAAGTAAATGTATTCACTGTTGAAAATTTCATCTGCTTTTTTATATTCATCAAGCTGGACAAGGAAACAATTTTCACAAACGAAAAGCTTTAAGGGGTAATAAACTTCAGCCTTATTTAAATCTTCCTTATTCAAAAATGAATTCGAAGGAGGACTGTTATTCAAATCCAGAAAAATATGTTTCAGCTCATTGCCGCAAAATCTGCACTTCAAATTTTTAAGTTAAAATTTTAATTATACTTTACTGCTTACTGCTTATTATTTATTATTTTATTAATGGATAACTTTTATCTTTATCCGAAATCACAATAACTTCCGAGGGTAATCTAATATTCAGAGCACGGTCATCATATCTGATTCCCCTGTCAGCCGCCGATGTATAATATTCAGTATGATGATAAACCAATTCGGTATTATCCTCCAGAGTCAGAAAGCCATGAGCAAAGCCTTCCGGGATCAGGATCATCTTTGAATTTTCCCCTGAAAGCTCCGTTCCAAACCATTGCAAATATGTCTCCGAATCTTTTCTTAAATCAACTGCAATATCAAAACACTTTCCTGATGAGCATCGGATAAGTTTTGTTTCTTCATAAGGATGGACCTGGTAATGCATTCCGCGCAGCGTCCCCTTTTTATAATTGAAGGAAAAATTCATCTGCACAAATTCTTTGGAGAAGTTAATCACGGCAAACTCTTTCTTACAGTATGTTCTTGCAAACATTCCTCTATCGTCAATAATAATATCAGGTTCGATCACATACAAATCTTTTATTTTCGTCCCGGTAAATTTCATAATGCATATTCACTATAATGATTCAAACTCCGAAATATCTTTAAGACATAATTTGTACAGGACGGAATTTTTCTTAACTGAATTTTTATACCAGTTCATTGTTTTTTTTATTGCTTCGGCTGTATCCATTTTCGGATGCCACCCTATTTCAATTGCTTTGCTAATATCCAGCCGGAGAGTCCCGGCTTCGTGCGGAGCATTTTTATTTTTACTGACTTTATATTTTCCGTGACCGTAACATTCAATTGCAATTTTTACTACCGATTCCACATCAAGAAGGTCTTCCGGGTATGGTCCGAAATTATAAGATCCTGATGTTATTTTTTTTCCACTCATAAGGGAAGCAAGTAATAAATATCCCGACAGCGGCTCGAGTACATACTGCCATGGTCTTATTGATTCAGGATTCCTGACGATTATTGTATTACTGCCGAATAGAGCCCTGGCAATATCAGGAAATAATCTGTCTTCGGAATAATCACCGCCTCCGATTACATTACCGGCTCTTGCAGTTGAAATTCTTTTCTTATGAATTTTAATATTATCCGGATTGAAAAAAGATTTTACATATGAGTTGACGACTAATTCAGCGCAGGCTTTGCTCGCACTGTAAGGATCATCCCCGCCAAGTCTGTCATTTTCACGGTAAGGATAAATCCATTCGTTATTTTTATAGACTTTATCGGTAGTGACGATTACAGCAGAAGCGCTTTTATTTAATTTTGTAAGTGACTGTAGAAGATTTGCAGTTCCTGTAATGTTCGTTTCAAAAGTGTACAACGGCATCCTGTATGATTTTCTGACAAGGGACTGCGCCGCAAGGTGAAAAATAAAATCAGGAGCGAAACCCAGGAGTTCGCTTTCCAGTTTAGCAGCGTCGCGAATATCAGCAAATACGGATCGGCATCTTAAATTTTTTCCGAGGGTTTCATATAATGAAATTTCTTTTTCCGGCTTAAGAGAATATCCTTTTACAATTGCACCCAGTGACTCAAGCCAAAGTGTAAGCCATGAACCTTTGAATCCGGTGTGACCGGTGATAAATACTTTTTTTCCGCGGTAAGTTTTTCCGAGCAAATTTTTTAATCCCATATTTTCCAGTCTGCGTTACCTTCCTTCCAAAGATTATTTAAATATTCAAAATCCCTGAATGTATCCATGCACTGCCAAAACCCGGTATGCCTGTAAACGCACAGCTGTCCTGCCTTTACCAGGTCCTCAAGCGGCATTCGCTCCAGTATGCAATCATCCGTATCGGATAAATAATCAAATATTTTTTTATTGAAGACAAAATATCCTCCGCTGATTAATCCACCGGAATGAATCTGCGGTTTTTCATTGAAGCTCTTAATGATATTATCCTGTTCGAGTATTTCACCGAATCTTGAGGGAGGAAGCACTCCGGTTAATGTGCCTATTTTGTCCTGAGACTTATGAAACTCCAGGAGTTTTTTTATATCGACATCACTTACACCATCTCCGTATGTCAACATAAAGGTATCCCCGTCTATATACTTCATGATTTTTTTCACGCGCGCCCCGGTCATTGTGCTCAATCCCGTATCGGCAAAGGTTATTTCCCAGCCAGATTCGGAATGCTGATTATGAATTTTGATTTCATTTGTTCCAAGTTTCAGTGTAAAGTCATTGTTCCTCGATTCGTAGTTACAGAAATAATCTTTAATCGAGTCGCCTCTGTATCCGAGACAAAGAACAAATTCATTAAAGCCATAATAACTGTAGGACTTCATTATATGCCATAATATCGGCCTGCCCGCTATTTCCACCATTGGCTTTGGTTTAAATTCCGTTTCTTCCTTTAGCCTTGTTCCCAAACCTCCGCATAGTATGACTACTTTCATTTTTCCGGTTAAAATATTTTAAAGAATTAAATAAATAATATTAAAATATCACTTTCACGTGATTAAAGAAATGAAAGAATATGTAAGTGTGAGCCATCTT
>JBBRTN010000210.1:0-4630 GCA_038244395.1 Ignavibacteria bacterium | reverse complement strand
TATTGCCGAGTGAAGAATACATTAATAAATTTAATCTCGATTTTTTCTTAACCGAATAAGGATAAATTAAAAAAGATTTTAACATCAGCATCGTTGCCTGAATATTTTTATGATGATAATATTTGCTTCCGGCTTTATCAAAACTGGTGTAGGATACATCTCTGTATTTTTTATGCCGGAAAAAGTTAACAAAACCTTTAGCCCAGTATACAGGGTTCAGATATCTTAAACTCTTTCGCCTTCCCGATTTCCTGCTTTCCCCGCCTTTGAAAAAATATTTTGGTGAAATTAAGTATGTAAGGAGTAGCAATGAATTTCCTTTTAAAGACTTCTTGTTTTTTCTGAATTCATTTCCGTAATAAAATAATTTGCCTGCCAGCGGCAATCCCGGAGGTGTCGTCAAAAAATAATAAGCTAATTTTGCTTTCCCCGAAAGCCTGCTGCCAAATACGGCATAAAATAATAAACTCTGCCTCGACCTTTGAGTAACTCCTTTGGGATAAATTAAAAATGAGGAGAGCAGAATAGTAGTCGAACGAAATCTTTTCTTTAAATAATAGCTGGAGCGCGATTTTTCAAACATCTTTCCGGAATAATATTTATTCTTCCTCAGTGAAAGTACCGAAAATATTCTCCCGAGATTTTTTTTCATTTTAATGAGGAGAGAATTTAAATTATACGGTTTTCTTTCATAGTAATAAAACTTATAATAGTTGTACAGATAAAAAGCTAAATTTTTTCTGTCATAGTTTTTTAAATGATTAACAGCTACCTGGTGAACATTCTTCCTGTTATCCGTACTTGAAGTTTTATTCAGCCCGTTCATGCAAAACGTCCCGAGATAATCTTCTATCTTCACTAATTTAGAATTCTGATATGCCCTGAGGAGAAACCAATAATCCATTGCAAAATGATTATCGAGAGGGAAGTGTCCGATATTTTCCTGAACCTTGCGTCTGTAGAAATAACACACAGGATTAATAGGGAACAGATATTTGTACGGCTGCATTATTTTTTTGTAATCTATTTCAGGCTTTCTTATATATGTATGGTCATAACATTCAAAATATAGATTACCGACTGCCATGTCAGCATCAGGATTTTCTTCAAATGCTTTTGCTATCTTGTAAAATGCGTCGCGCTGAAAGTAATCATCTGTATTCAGATATGTAATGATTTCTCCATCAGACATGCTGAATGCCTTGTTCATCGCATCGCACTGACCTTTATCTTTTTCCGAGATCCATTTAATGTGCGGATATTTTTTAATGATTTCTACAGTAGAGTCGGTTGACCCGCCGTCACAGATTATATGCTCAAAATCCGGATACCCCTGATTCATCACGCTTAGTATTGCCTTCTCAATAGTATTTTCGGAATTAAATGATGGTGATAAAATGCTGATCTTTGGAAATGATTTTCCTGTTTGAGTAATTACTTTTTTAGAAAAAGATTCGGAGGTCCATGGCCATCCGTACCTGAAATCATTTTCAGTCTCTATAAATTTCCTATGATCTCTTTTGAGTTCTTTATAGCCTTCCTTCCATTGCGCATTCTTTATTTCTTCTAAATTTTTATCATACTCTTTCCTGACTCTGATAAGTTCTTTTAATCTTGCAATATGAAATTCCATCATCGGGACAGATGTAATGTTGTCATGCGGAAATCTGAGAGAAAGTAATTTTCTTATCCCGAATTTCCTGAGTTCATTTATGCTCTTCTTTATTTCGTGCCACCAATTAAGTGCGTTAACTTTCTTTTCATCAATATCAACTTTCCCGAGCTTAATTGCTTTTTCATAATAATCAAGTCCGACTGAAGTAATTCCAAATCCTTCGAACAATCTTATTAAATAATTCCATGACACTCTTCCTGCAGGCATACAGTGTTTTAGCTTCAGTCTTTTGTCATACCAGACCTGCCATCCTGAAAGTACCAATGCGAAACACAGTTCCGAGTCACCGCCGGATGAAAGCTGATTGCCTTTTCTGTCTGACATTTTGGATATGAATCCCCGTGAGTATAACTCATTCAATGCAGTCTTGCGAAGTATCATTCCGGCTCCCCACACGAATCCGCGTTTCCAGGTAATGTTGCCTTCGGAAACTTTTCCCGAAATTAAATCAGCCTGTACTCCGGCTGCATATCCGTGCTGAAACCACTTAAACCATTCCGGAGGCTCGAGCTCACAGACAGGCTCATTTGGTCCGCCGAGTATGCCGATTTTTTCATTACTGCTCATCACATCATATGTAACCTGCACAAAGTTTTCATCTAGCAGATTATCATCATCGCACAATACTACATATTCGTAACTCGCAGTATCAAATCCTTTCTGCCGCGCCGCACTTAGTCCCGGAGTAAATTCATCAACGATTTTTAATTTTGCATTGCAGCTATGCCTGCTCCATTCTGTCCTTACCGCTTCTTTCGTATTATCAGTAGACGCATTGTCTACTAAAATCAATTCCCATAAAATTCTCTTATCGACTTTCTGCTCTGCAATATATTTTATTGTTTCGGGAAGTCTTTCTTCTCCGTTGAAGGTACATATGATTACAGATACGCCGTTTAATTTTTTTATTTTTTTGTAACGAGGAAATTTTCCGGCATTACCTTCAAGGAAAGAAGAGAGCAGTTTGTATTCATGTTTCCTGACAGTTTTTTTGAGCAGCTTCATGCCACTGTTGTATCCGCCTCTTGTTTTTATGAGTCCTTCAATTCTTCCGATACAGTATTCAATCATAGGAATATTAGCATTCCCAATATTTTCTTTTTTGCTGAGTAATAAATTTCTGTAAACAGGTTTCCTTAATGTCGAAAGTGTTTTATATAATTCAATTCTTGCTGACTTCAAAGCAGCGGTTTTACCTGCTGAAGGAATTTTTGAAGAAAGGTACTTAGGATTAACTGTATATTTATCCAGTGCTGCTGAAGCCTGTCCGAATCCTCTGAAAAGTTTTTTGAGATAATTCCAGTTTAATCTTTCAATGGAAATATAATGTTTGAATTTCAGGCGTGAGTCATAACGAATTTTCCATCCACGGTTTCTTAATGCATAACAAATTTCAGTGTCGCCGCCAGCCGAAAGAGTATTTGCTTTCCTATCTGTAAGTAACGAATTAAATCCGCCCGATTGCAATTGCTTCCACGCCTCCTTTCGGACGACCATTGCAGCTCCCCATACAAATCCTCTCGACCATGTAATGTCATCGCTTTCACTTGCCTGCTTTCCGACCGCGAAACTATTTTGCCAGTCCTTAAACCATTTAGAAGGAGTTACTTCAAATTCGGCTTTACTCTGTCCGCCAAGCACTCCCGTATCTTTATTGGCATTCATTATCTCATACACAAGACTTACAAAATCATTGTTAAGCCTGTTGTCATCGTCGCAGAAAATTATATATTCATATGCAGCAGTATCAAATCCCTTTTGTCTCGCCGCGCTCAGACCGGGCTCGGGCTGATTTACAATTTTAAAAGGCGCAAGACAATTATGATTGTCCCAGACTTCCTGCGCTGTCTTTGAGGTATTGTCTGTAGAAGCATTATCAACTACAATTACTTCCCATGGGATATCAGAAGTTACTTTTTGTGTGCAGATGTTTATTAGTGTGAGGGGGAGAACCTTCGAACTATTATAGCAGCAGATGACAATTGAAACTCCTTTTTGTTTTTCATTTTTCCTGTGCAGACCGTTTCCCGAAAAACGTAAATCTTTAAATCCGTTTCCGTTTAAATCCTGACTGACTTTTTTTACAAGTTCAGTATACTTCTCCTTTACTTTTATTATTTCCTTAAACCTGCCCTGATGGCGCTCAAGCTCTATCACATCACTGTCGCCCCTGAAATCATCTTTCTTCGAAAATATTTTCTTTAACGGATATTTTCTTATTTCGCCAAATGTTTTGGTTGCATTTTCAATCCATGTCTTTTTCTCTGCTGCTTCTTTGCCATTATTAAATTTTAGTAATTTTAACAGCATCTCTTCTTTTACAGAGGCTGAGCCCGCATGATTGCTCAATTTGCGGAGGTATTCCCAGCTTAACTGTCGCACGCTTATAAATTTCTTTAACCGCAATCTCGGTTCGTAATATATCTTCCATCCTGCTAATTTCATTTTGAATGAAAGATCCATTTCACCAAAAGTCTCAGTATGACCGTTAGCATTTAAATTTAAATTAATGTTATCCTTGAGAATTTCTTCGAGGGCTTTTTTTCTCACCACTAATCCGGCGTTCCTTAGATATCCTACTTTAAATGTAATGTCAGATGATTCATCTGCCTGCTTTACTATTCCGTAATATTCTTTGTAATGAGCAAACCATTTAGGAGGATTCACATCGCTCACAGACTCGGTTTGTCCGCCTAAGATCCCAATTGATTTATTCCTGTAAATAACTTTGAAAGCAATCCTTACATAATCAGGACTGATAAAATTATTTTCATTAAGGAATATGAGAAAATTGAATTTTGATTTTTCAATGGCCGTCTTTTGCAGCAAGTCAGAATTTAATTTTAGTGCAGAACTTTCTTCTATTTTTAATGATGCGCTGCAGTTATATCTTTCCCAGGTGTGAAGTATCTGATTCTTAAAATCATTGGAGATTCCGCCGCAGATTAAAATTAC
>JBBRTN010000209.1:0-4643 GCA_038244395.1 Ignavibacteria bacterium | reverse complement strand
CAGAATATCGGATTCAGTAAATACATTTCCTTTGAGCCCGAGTTCGAAATTTTTGGATGTCTGAGGATTAAGATCCGGATTCAGTGTAGTTGCTCCTCCATTTGAAGTGTATGGATAATTCTCAAGCTCGGCTGCTGCAGGCGTATCAAATGAATAGCCGTAAGAAGAATACACGGCAATGGTTGGTGTAAATTTATAGTTGAGAGCAACCCTCGGTGTATATCTTGAAAACCTTCTCGTAGAATTTTGCAGTGAAAAAAGCTGGTTGTTATTTGTAATGTCTACATTATCATATCTTGCCGAAAGAAACAGGGATGCTTTATCTTTATAAAAAAAATATTGATTCTGCAGATAGATTCCCTGGTTGTTCTGGAATTCCTGATTTTGTGATTGAAGCTCATCGCCTTTTATACCGCCTACATTATTAAAAGCAGTAACATCTCCGGATACATAATTATAATCAATACCAATGGAAAATAAATTTTTACGTGACAATATTTTTGAAGTGTTGTAGTACCTCGCAAAGCCTCCGAGCGAATTCCTGTAATTAAAATTATAAAGCAGGTTTGTAGTATATTGCAAATTATTTACCCTGATATACCCGGTAAATTCCAGGTCATTGGTAACCTTCTTTCCAAATGAAGTATTGTACCTCACAGCTATTCTTCCCTTATCAATATCTCTTTTAAAGTCACTCGACTTTGCCACCGTGTATGCTTTGTATGGATCGGTTTCATATTCTTCCAGGTTTAATGCACCGGGAAGTTCTACCGTTCCATTTACATAATTACCCAGAACTGAAATTGTTGTTCTGCTGTCAGGATATACCTGGAGTGAGGAATTCAAAAGATTTATATATTGGGTGTTGTGCTCCCTGTAGCCTGCATAATTCCTGTAGTTGTAGCTCAGAAAATACTTGTAATTCTTCGTGAGCAATCCCGTCTTAAATCCGTCCTGACGCAGGCTGAAACTTCCGAATGTATTATTCTGCTTGACAAAATTTGTTTTAAACGATAAGTCTGTTAAAAAATTTACGACTCCTCCGGGAGCATTTGTGTAAAGTGAAGAAAGATTTCCCTTAGCTACTTCCACTGTCTCAAGCGCGGTATAATCAATTGCATCTACTGTCGTTTCTCCGTCAGGCTCGGACTCGGGTATTCCGTCCTGCAGTATCCGTATCCCCCGTATTCCTGAATTTGACCTGTTCCCGTATCCCCGTATCGAAAGCCGCACATCATAGCCTCCGTAACGGGACTGAAGAAATAAACCGGGAACATCATTGAGCACATCTTTTAATCCGACATTCCGGCTGTATGCTAATTCTTTTTTATCAACCCTGTATACCGAAAATGGAATGTCAATTATTTTTCCCGGAATTCGTGTGCCTGTAATTACAATCTCCTGCGTCTCGGATTCTTCTTTTTCTTTTTTAAATTCCAGCGAATCATTTTTTTCATTGTCTTGTTCTTTGCCCTGTGAAAAAGATTCTCTGTATGGCAAAATGAAAATCAGAAAGAACAACACTATTCTCAATAGTGGTAATTTTATCATTTTTTTAAATTGAAATATATGGATTTCGATTTCAAAATATCAAAAATATTTCTATAAAATAATGCTAAGACATTTCCACCTCAGCTTTGATTTTCAAAAATCAGTAAGGAAGGTTGAATGGGATTTTAAGACTAATAACAATATTTCTGCCCATGTTATTTGCATAAACCGATCTGCCGTTATAATCTGCCGACAGTTTTTTTAATCCTGAAAGAAAATCCCGGTAAGTTTCATTGAGTAAGTTATTGAAGATTAAATACAAATTTATAAACTGATTCTGCAATTTGAGATTTCCCCCGAATGTCAGGTTCAGCAAAGAGTAAGACCCTGTTGTAAATTCACCCGGAGCAAGCTTACTCTGCGCAAAGGCTGTATATCCTGAAACTTCCACTGACGGACGGTATATGTATCCGCCGAAAACAGACAGCTTGCTAAATTCGGAACTTAGCGTGTAGCTGATTTTATCAGCCGGCATTAGAGGAATGTATTCTCCGCTGTTTAATTTTCCTGTAACAGTAGAATATGCAGCTTCAACGCTAAACCATTTTGCAGGCTTGATAATCAGGTCTGCTTCAAATCCCTTCATAGCCGCATTAGACTGATAATATCTTGAAACTGAATCTCCGTTAATCATCTCATCAGTTTGTTTAAGATATATAAAATTATTAAGAGCATTATTAAATGCGGAAAAGTTAATCGAAAAATCATTTGTCTCTACAATGAAACCCAGGTCCCCTGAAAAGCTCTGCTCACTTTTGAAATTGTTGTTTCCTATTTCATATCGTTGACTAACTTCATTATATCCGCCGGAAGTAAGCTCAGCAAGGCTTGGCGCCCGGTATCCTGAAGAAAGATTTCCCTTTAACAAAAGATATTTACTTACTCGGTTGGTGAGACCTATTGAACCGTTAAAAACATTAAAGTTTAAATCGAGTGGCGGGTAATTTATGGAATCTGCCGAACTATGTTCAAAAGTTTTTATTTTGAAAATGTCATATCTCAGTCCTCCTTCAAAAAGATAATCATTATTTTCATATTTGATTGTTCCCGATACTGCAATCTGGTCTGAGTTGGCATCCGGGAGAATCATCCTTTGACCCTCGTTGCGGTTTTTCTGTGTAAAACCCTGGCTTCCAAATCCTATTATTACTTTCTTACTGACGGGGTAAGTCCAGGAAGCATCATAGGACAATGTCTTTAGGAGCAGATCAGAATTTTCGTATTGCAGACTGTCCGGCAATAATTTGTCCGCATCGCCCTGGGTTTCCAGACGCTGATTGGAAACATATCCGAGATTGATTATGATTTTTGATTTTCCTGCGAAGAAATTATTCTTCAATGCAAAATTCTGAACATCCAGTGATTGATGCGGTCCGGTGAAGCTTCTCTCACTCCTGTTTTCATTTTTCTCCAGCCCTGTTAAAAAATAATTTTCATCCAAAATTCCATAGGTGTATGAAGTATAAATATAGTCTATGTTTGACGAAAACCATTTCTTATTTATTCCTGTGCTTCCCTGAATGTCATATCCGCCGAATCTTGTATTGGGAATTTTGTTTCCGTCTCCGTCAAGATAATCGGAATTGGATTCTCCGCCGAATCTTAATTTCCAGTAGTAATTTTTTCCTGCTCCCCTGAATCCGGCATTTGAAGAAATACCCAGAGTATTTGAAAATAATTTTAAATTAAAATCAGCAACATTTTTTCCGGTTGGAGCGGGATTTTCTTGTATGATTTTCATTATTCCCCCGATTGCTTCGGGTCCGTATTTAAGAGACATTGGTCCTTTTATAATTTCAATTTTATCAATGCCGTCCATGCTCAGAATAAGTCCGTGGTCATCACGCCACTGCTGATTGTCAAATCTCATTCCGTTAATTTCTATTCCTACACGATTCCCGTAAAGCCCTCTTATCACTGGCTTTGAGACACCTTCTCCTGTTGAAAACTGCCACACTCCGGGAAGTTTGGAAACCGACTCGGAGACATTCATTGACCCGTCTTTCTGTAAATCACGGCTGCTTATATAATCTGTCTGGTAAGGGGACTCGACAGAAGTTTCCGTAACAAGAGCTTCTTCGGAGGATATGTCTGCCGGCTCGAGACGAATGTTTAAGGATATATTTCTGCGGGAGATTTGAATTTTTGATGAGATTGAATTGTAACCGGCTAAGGAATATTGAAAACTTAATATTCCGCGAGGCACGTTGTCTACAATAAATTCGCCGTCTTTATTTGTTTCCACAACTTTTTTTATATCAGGCATATAAACCGAAACGCCGGAAAGATTTACATTAGTCTTTGAATCTTTTACAATTCCTCTTATCCGGGACTGTGAGTATGTATTTCCTGAAATGAAAACTATACCCGCTATTAATAGTAATATTTGTTTCATCTGAAATTTCACGTAAAATAATGAATCAATGTCAGAAAAATCATCTGATTTCTACTGCATAAAAATTTCTTATTAACTTTCCCGGAACATTTGTTGTCTTTGAAATCAATCGGAAATTAGTAGGATAGGTTGAATGGTACCTTAATAGCCAGTACTATAGTCCTGCCGGTATTATTGGCTAAAAATGTTCTTCCGTTATAGGTTGCGTTTAGCAGTTTGATCCTTGACATAAAATCAATATAAACATTATTGAACATGTTGTTTACGCTTATTGTAATATTAAATAGTTGCTTTTCAAATCCTAAGTCACATCCGAAACCTGCGTTAAATAATGTATAACCCGGTACGCTTGCTTCATTAAAACTCAACCGCTTTTTTACAAAGGCAGTGTATGCTGACAATTCAAAATACGGACTGTAAATGGATTTCCAGTTATTAAGTTCAAAATGAAGTGAAGCAGTTATTTTGTCAGCCGGAATTAACGGCAGGTTAATATCATCGCTTCTCTTTGCAATCACAGTCGAATAGGATGCATTAAAGTTAACCCATCCGAAAGGATTTATTGTAAGCCCCGCTTCAATTCCCTTCAAATTTGCATCCGACTGAAAATATCTGAAGACCGGATATCCCCTTATTGTATCTGAGGTTTGACCGAGATAAATATAATTGTTGATGTTATTATTGTATCCCGTTAGTT
>JBBRTN010000208.1:0-4667 GCA_038244395.1 Ignavibacteria bacterium | reverse complement strand
CTCGAACAAAATTATCCTAATCCGTTTAACCCGAATACAATTATCAATTATCAGTTAACAGTCAGCAGTTTTGTTTCTCTGAAAGTTTATGATGTGATTGGAAAAGAAGTAGCAGTTTTAGTAAATGAAAAACAATTCACTGGTAGACATTCAGTTGACTTTAACGGAAGCAATCTCCCGAGCGGGATTTATTTTTACAAAATTAAAATCGATAATTTTTCTGAAACTAAAAAAATGATTTTACTAAAGTGACTTCACAACACTGACAAACTATAAGTACTAAAAACTAAACTACGGCCTCATTAAAAACACAAACTCTGCAGCGTAATTCTCAGCCACGCTCATGTCGGACAGGTCAGTGAAATTATCTCCGTTCAAATCCGTTTGAATATATCCCGATGAAAAATTTGCAGCATCATTATCAATTAACGATAGATCGGAAATATCAACCGAACCGTCCTGATTCACATCACCCGTAAAATTTACCCATCGTGCTCCGGACTTTTTAAGATTGTTTCCAAATGCTTTAGACGAATCCGTCGTGAAATTATAAGTCATACTATTATTAGCAGAGAAGCTTTGTCCTGTCTTGCTCCATGTTTCCAAAGAATTTCTATGTTTGATCTCTATATAATAACCCGTTAAGTCTGCAGCATTATTAAAAATTACGGATGCAGTTCCGGCTGAAGTTAAAAATATTTTTGCCGAGTCAACAGCGCCAAAAGGCGAAATGGATTTTCTTAACAAAACCACGGCAGTATCCTGAGTCAAAGTATTCGACAGCGGATTATATAAACCTTCGATCAATGAAGTAAGATTCAAAGTTTTAGGTCTGGCAAGCTTAACAGCTTCCCAGCAATTTATAAGACCCCATCCTCTTCTCCTGTTTGGCGCAAATGTACTGTCAGCGGTTTCAATCAAGACTTGTCTCATCTGCATTGGAGTAAGATTTGGATTTGCTGAAAGTATGACTGCGCAGACTCCGGCTGTCATTGGACATGAAAAGGAAGTTCCGCTACCGGATGAGTATCCTGTATTTCCGGAACCTGATGCCGCTACAAAATTTCCGCTGCCCAGTGCACATACATCGGGTTTTATTCTTCCGTCAACTGTGAGACCAACAGATGAAAATGATGAACGGTTCTTATCTGAATTTACAGAGCCAACGCAAATTACGCTGTCTCCGTCAGACGGAGCTCCGAGTGTATTATGAACAGCATTATAGCCTTCGTTGCCGGCAGAGTTGCAGACTATAATTCCTTTATTAACCGCAAGGTCCGCACCGATTGTAATTACACAGCTGTCACCATTCATCCATGTCCAGTCATAAGAACGGATTGAACCCTGATCCATTCCTATGTATCCGAGTGAACTTGTTATAATGTCCGCGCCAAGACTGTCTGCCCATTCGGCAGCAGCAATCCAGTTGTCTTCTTCGAGCGGAGTTTCGCTGTCGGTATTTTCCGTTTTTGCTAAAATAAATTGTGACCTGAAGGCAGGAGAGATGAGGTTTCCCGGCCTGTAACCACCGACCAGTGAAAGTGTCATTGTCCCGTGCCAGCCTTGTCCCATCTGCCCGCTTTGATCAGCAACGTTAGTATCATGATTCACAAAATCATAAGTCCGAAGTCCTCTGGCTCTGATTGAATCAAATACAGGATGAGAGAGGTTATCAAAGCCGGCATCCAAAGACGCAATTAAAACTCCCTGACCTTTATATCCGCTATCGTGCGCCATAGGAACATTTATTATCTCCATCTGGGAGAGAGAACTACCGTAATTCAACTGATAAAAAATTTCATTCGGGCTGCCGCTATTGTCCTGTTCCGCATTTTCAAAATTTTCTTTTAACTCGGGACCTGTAGGATTTTTCCGGAATGCGGCTACCATTTCGACCTTGCTTACAAAATCATTATGTATAACCTGCTCTATCTGAATTTTATTCACATAGCATGAAATTCTGTTAAACCATTTCGATTTATTTTTTATTTCAATTCCAGAGTTTTTTAATTCGTCTACGTAATCATTGTTAAGTGGAATATCAGTGTAGTCAACCAAAGAATTCAATGGCTTTACTTTTTTTCTCCGGTCAATTGATTTCTGAGTGAGAAAATTTTCCGGACTGGCAAGCATTGAATTGACGCTGCTTCCTTTGTCAGCAAAGCAAATCCAGACAAGAATTTTTTCATTATCGGATTTTGAATTCATTTCAGCCGAAACTTTATTACCTATCTTGTACTCATTACTGAAATTATTACTGCCAAGGAGAGAAAAGATTGTCAAAGTAAAAACTAAAAACAGAATATTCTTAAAAAAGATCTTGTCGTTTTTCATTTGATTTAAAATTGATTTAATAAATTATTATTTGTCAATCTGCTTTTAACTGATTCAATAAACCAAACATGTCTGCCTCGTCCCAGTGGGATGCCACCATCTCATTTTTAATTTCATAAATATCAATTCCAGTGAGCGTAATCTTTTTATTTGTCGGCTTAATATCCATGAACGCTCTCTTATGAGTGCCGTTCATTGTCCAGCGGACAGCGACTTTATCACCATCTGCTATCAGATCTTCGAGTATATATTTCGCGTCGGGAAAAGCAGAAAATAAAACGGAAAGTCTCTGCACAACACCAATTCTCCCCTGAATCTGACCCGGGTATAAATCATGCTCAAAATAATCTTCGGATACCAATTCGGAAATTGAAGACGGATTATTCCTGTTAAGTATATCGTTAAAAAGTTTTTTTATAATCGCTTTGTTTGATTCTGACGGCATGGATGACATAAAAAATTTTCGGGTTAATAAATTTTGTTTTTTAAAATTGTGGTTTTCTCTTTCCTGTCTTCTTTATTTTGAATATTCAAATAAAAATCCGTTATCCGTGTTTCAGTTTCAGCACAAGCGTAATAGATACGAAAATAAACGAAACCGTATTTGCTGCCAAAAGAGGGATGTCGGAAATCATTGAGCCGTAAACAATCCAAACCACTACTCCGATTTCCAGCATTACCAGCATTGGAAGCGAAAGATCCTTTGTGTGTTTTGTCTTTATTGCGCGTATTGACTGCGGAAGAAATGCAAATGTTGTTAAGCTTGCGGCTATTAATCCGATTATTAATGTATTGTTCAAACTTTCAATGAAAATTCTATAATGTTTTTAAAAATTAACCCGCAAGGTCTTAAGACCTGTGAGGTCTTTAAGACCTGTGGGGTGTTAATAACATCTTAATTCATTTTCGAAATGTATTTTGCAATATCATTTTTACTAATTCTTTCCTGTATCTGTGTATCCTTGTCTTCTCTTATTTTAATGTTTTGTTCAAACTCATGAGAAATTCTGTAATGTTTTTAAAAATTAACCCGCAAGGTCTTAAGACCTGAGAGGTCTTTAAGACCTGTGAGGTGTTAATATTATATTTAAACATTCTCAATTCATTTTCGAATTAATGTATTTTGCAATATTATTTTTGTTAATTCTTTCCTGTATCATAGTATCCCTGTCTCTTACAGTAACGGTTTCATTTGCCAGAGTTCCCGAATCAACAGTAATGCAAAAAGGAGTTCCGCATTCATCCTGTCTTCTGTATCTCCTTCCGACTGCTCCTGAGTCATCATAAAAAACTTTAAAATCTTTCCTTAAATCCTCCGTAATATTCCGGGCAATCTCCTGCATTCCGTCTCTGTTCACTAACGGAAACACCGCTGCCTTTATTGGTGCAAGTGAAGGGTGAAAATGTAAAACGGTTCTCGTCTCTGTCGAAGTTGTTCCGTCAGAATTTTCTTTTGCCACTTCCTCATCATCATATGCATTACAGAGAAAAGCAAAGAAGCTTCTCGATGCGCCGGCAGATGTTTCAATTACATAAGGTGTAAATCTTTCTTTTGTACTGTCATCAAAATATTCAATTTTCTTTCCGGAAAATTCCGAATGCCTTTTCAAATCAAAATCTGTCCGGTTATGTATTCCTTCAATCTCGCCCCAGCCGAACGGGAATTTGAATTCAATGTCAACTGCGGCCTTAGCATAATGAGCAAGCTTTTCGTGAACATGAAGCTTTAGTTTATCCGGTTTTATTCCGTATTTCACAAACCATCCGTATCTCTGCTCACGCCAGTATTCATACCACTTCATGTCATCCGCCGGATTTATGAAAAACTGCATTTCCATCTGCTCAAACTCACGGGTGCGGAATAAAAAATTCTTGGTATTAATTTCGTTTCTGAATGCCTTACCGATTTGAGCAATACCGAATGGCAGTTTCTGTCTTGATGACTCCTTGACATTATTAAAGTTAACATAAATTCCCTGCGCCGTTTCAGGTCTTAAATAAACTACATTGGAGGATTCTTCAAGCGGACCCACATATGTCTTGAACATAAGGTTAAAACTTCTTGCTTCGGTAAATGTATTTTTATTTCCGCAATTCGGACACACAATCAGACCAAGATATGCGTTAGGATTATTGACAAAAAAATCTTTAATGCTCTCCTCCGAATCAGTCACTGAGCTATCGTTTCTGATTATTTCATCGTATATGATTTTTTTGTTTTTTGCTGAAAGTGTTTCAAACAATACATCAACTCTATACCTTGACTTGCAGCTTTTGCAGTCTACCATCGGGTCGGAAAAATGCTCGACGTGACCGGACGCTTCCCACACTCT
>JBBRTN010000207.1:0-4679 GCA_038244395.1 Ignavibacteria bacterium | reverse complement strand
ATTTTATATCCTTCGATTATATCACCTACTTTTACATCATTAAAGTTTTCCAGACTGATCCCGCATTCATATCCTGCTTCGACTTCACGTACATCATCCTTAAGTCTTTTTAAAGAAGAAATTCCTCCGTCAAAAATTACAAATCCGTCTCTGAGAAGTCTTACTTTATTGTTTCTTGCAATCTTTCCGTCAAGTACGTAACAGCCGGCTATGTTTCCGATTTTAGGAACCTTGAAGACCTGTCTTATTTCTATTGTCGAAGATATTTCTTCGGAAATATCCGGCGCAAGCATTCCCTCCAGCGCATGCTTCACTTCATCTATTAAATTATAAATGATATTGTATAATCTTACATCAATACTGTTCTTTTCTGCAAGCTTCCGGGCATTCAGATTTGGTCTGACATTGAATCCAATTACAATTGCACCCGATGCTTCTGCAAGTAAAATATCCGACTCGCTTATTGCGCCAACTGCCTTATGTATGACCGAAACTTTAGTCTCTCCCGTAGTAAGCTTATGCAGCGAATCTTTTAATGCCTCAGCTGAACCGTCCGTATCCGCTTTTAAAATTATTTTTAATTCAACCTGCTTGCCTTCTTGTATCTGTTTAGAAATATCATCAAGCGTTACCAGTCTCACTTGTCTGTAATCCTGTTCGCGCTTTAATTGCTGCCTCTTCAGGGAAATTGCCTTTGTATCTTTCTCTGACTCAAGTACAATAAAGGTATCTCCTGCCTGCGGCACACCGTCAAATCCCAGTACTACTACCGGAGCCGAGGGTTTTGCTTCTTCAATTTTATGGTCTCTTACATCAAACATTGCCTTTACTTTTCCGCTGTATATTCCCGAGACAAATGAATCTCCGATTTTCAGAGTTCCCTTCTGCACCAGTACAGTCGCAATCGGTCCTTTGCCTTTATCTAATTTTGCTTCCAGGACAACTCCTCTTGCTTCCCTGTCCGGATTAGCAGTCAGCTCCAGCACTTCTGCTTCCACTAAAATCTTTTCCAGCAATGCATCTATGTTTTTTCCCTGCTTTGCAGAAATTTCAACAGACTGGAATTTTCCTCCCCATTCTTCCACAAGAATATCCTTATCAGCAAGCTGCTGCTTTATTCTTTCTGGGTTGGATTCCGGTTTATCTATTTTATTAATTGCAATTACAATCGGCACGTTCGCAGCTCTTGCATGACTTATCGCTTCTACGGTCTGAGGCATTACACTGTCATCCGCAGCAACTACAAGAACTACTATATCTGCCGCCTGTCCGCCTCTTGCTCTCATTGCAGTAAATGCTTCGTGACCGGGTGTATCCAGAAATGTTATTTCTTTTCCTGAGTCAAGCGTCACTTTATAAGCTCCAATGTGCTGAGTAATTCCGCCGGCTTCGCCTGCTACTACGTTTGCCTTTCTTAGATAATCTAGCAATGAAGTCTTCCCGTGATCTACATGTCCCATCACAGTTACTACAGGCGCTCTGCTGAGAAGGTCTTCTTCTTTATCCGGCTGCTCATCAAGAATTTCCTCTTCGTATTCTTTTTGAAATTCTACTACATATCCGAAATCCGAAGCGATCAATTCTATGATATCCTTTTCCAGACGCTGGTTGATAGATACCATTATCCCAAGCTTAAAGCATGTCTTTATAATTTCATTCGGGTCGATTCCCATGAGGTTCGCGAGCTCCGATGTTGACAAATATTCGTTGACTTTTAATATGTGTTTTGTTGATTCTCTAAGCTCCTGTATCTTCTTCTCTTCTTCTATCCTCTCCTTCTTCTTCCTCTTTCGTGCAAGACTTCTTGCAGATGAACCGGATTCGTCATCTATCTTTGCAAATGTATCCCTTATTGCTTCATCAATTTCCTTCTGTGTAGCATCCTTAGCCCTGTGACCTTTTTCCAGCTTTACTCTTCTTTTTCTCTCCTGTTCAGTTTCAAATTTCTTCTTATCTTTTTCCTTTTTATCTTTAAATTTTCTATCTTCTGAAATCCTTGTCGGAGTACCGGCCTGCACAAATGGCTTTCCGTCCTTGCCTGTTGTCTTTGGTTTTTCAAAGGGCGGTTTTGGCCTTCTCTTATCAGCAGCGATATCTTTAATAGTTATTTTTTCATAAGTGCCCTTTCTCTGGTTCTTATCGAAAGGTTTTCTCTTATCTCCGGGCTCAAATGGTTTCTTTATATCTTTCGGAGGTGCGCCGTCTTTTACAGGTAAATTATCTTTTACATTTAATGAATTTGAAGTTTCTTTTGGCAGAAAATTTTCTTTTGGCTTTTCGGTTGAAGCAATTTCCTTTTTTTCAGTATCGTCTTTTTTTACCGGAAGCTCGTCCTTCCTTATAAATTTCCTAGGCGTATTAAATTCCTTCTTGGGTATAGATTTTGTCCTGTCTATTTCAGGTCTCTCTACTCTTGCTTTTGCCTTTTCCTCGGATAATTTCTTCGCCGCCTTCTGCTCTTTTTCCTTTTCTTTCTGGTCTTTTAAAAATTTTTCCCTCTCCATATAAGAATGGAGCTCTTGTTTTTTCTTTTCTTCCTCTTTACGTTTATTTTCGTCTTCAATTAATTTTTTCAGCCGTTTCTCTTCTTCTAATTTAAGCTTCTTCTCTTCTTCCTGCTTTATCCTGTCCTGCGCATCAGATATATCAACATGATATCTCTGTGAGAAATCAACCGACTTTTTTAATCTCTTGTCCTCTTTTTCAAGATCTTTTTTAAAATGCCCGTAGACTTTTTCTACGATTTCAGACTCAAGTGTCGTATTAATCGTCGCATCCATTCCAATTGTTTTAAGATACTCGAGCAGATCATCCTTTGAAATGTTGATGTCCCTCAGTATTCCTATAACCTTTTGCTTCTTTGTTTTCTCTTCAGTACCCTGCATTCGATTATTTATTTTCTAAAATTCTTTTTATTGTAATCTGTAATATTTGAAAAGAATATTCTTATTATTCTTTTCCTGTTTTCTTTTCATCAATGACTTCTGTTTCTTCTTCAATGTCTTCACTCTCTCCCGTTTCATTTTTATCTTTTACATGATCATCTGATGATTCTTTTTCTTCATCTTCGGCTGTATCTGTACCATCTGTATTTGTATCATCAATATCATCCCCTTGTGTGTCTTCATCTTCGTCTTCATCTTCATCTTCATCCTTTTGTTCTTCCCTTACTACATCTATCTGGTACCCTGTAAGTTTTGAGGCAAGTTTTATATTCTGTCCGCTCTTTCCAATTATCAGACTTATCTGATCTTCGTCGGAATAAATTTTCGCAATATTGTTTTCGGTATCAAGATGAATGTCATTCAGCTTTGCCGGAGATAAAGCCCGGGCAATATACAATGCAGGATCATCAATATAATTTATTACGTCAATATTTTCATTGCTCAGCTCTCTTACTATAGAATGAATCCTGATCCCTTTCATTCCTACACAGGCTCCGACTGCATCTATCCTGTCATCGTTTGACGTAACTGAAATCTTCGCTCTTTCACCGGGTTCTCTTGCTATTCCTCTGATATCGATTATGCCGTCGTAAATTTCCGGAATCTCGAGTTCGAACAATTTAAATAAAAATTGCTCGTCAGCCCGGGAAACAATCACAAGCGGCGGACCGGATTGCCTTTTCTCTATGCTTTTTACAATCGACCTTATTGTGTCTCCCTTTTTATATCTCTCCTTCGGAATCTGCTCTCCCTTTGGAAATATCACTTCGTTGCCGTTATGTATCAGTAATATTGAAGTAGGCTTTATCTGGTATATTTCCCCGACAATGATCTCTCCCACCAAATCCTTATATGTATTATAAGTGATCTCTTTTTCAATCTCTCTTATTTTCTGATTAAGATTCTGCTTCAGATTTATAACCATTCTTCTGCCGAATTCTTCGGTCGGGATTTCTTCCACATAATCATCACCGACAGAAAAAACTTCTCCCGATTTTTCTTTTGCAGTCTCTACGTCTATTTCTATATTAGAATCCTTTACTTCTTCGACGACTACTTTGTATAAAAATATTTCAATATCCCCCTTCTCCATATTTACCACTATGTCAAAATTAGAATCCACTCCGTATTTTTTTTCCATCATCTTTTTGAAAGAGTCCTTTATTACACTCGAAAGAATATCCCTGTCGATGTTCTTTTCCTTTGCCATCATCGAGAATGCATCTACTATGTCTGATTTCATTTTACTTCTATGATTATTTTATTTTTTAGAAAAACTTATTTTAATTTTTAATTCCTTTATATCTTTAAATTTTATGTCTTTTAATTCTGTAGTGACTTTTTTCCCTTTTAACCTGTGCATAATTTCAATAGAAATAAAAGGGTCTTCAGGATCTGAAACCGCTGTGAGCTTTCCTTCCAGCTTCTCTCCGTCATTCAATTCAATTTCAAGTATTCTGCCGAGATGTTTATTTATCTGCCAGAAAAACTTTATCGGTCTCTCGGCTCCGGGTGACGAAACAACAAGTTTTGAAATATCATCGAGAATTAATTTATTATCAACAATCACATTGAGCTCTTTATTTATCCTGGTAAGATCATCTATATTAATGCCGTCTTTATTGTCAACATAGATTTCAAGCACTCTTGTGCCTCTCTCTCCTCTTAATACCGCATCAATTAATTTGTATTCGGAATCTGCAAAATACTCTTCAATGATTTTTTGCGTTTCCT
>JBBRTN010000206.1:0-4686 GCA_038244395.1 Ignavibacteria bacterium | reverse complement strand
TAAAAGATTTTTACAGAACATATGTAGATGTTGAAGGATTATTTCCATGGAGATTCGAGCAGCATATCAAGGAAGGAAACTATCAGAGAGACTTTGAAGCAATATTTGACCAGCAAAATTTAAAAGCAAAAACTTATACCGGGGAAAAAGATCCGAAAAAGTTTGAAGGTGAATTTGATATTCCAATGTATGTACAGGATGCTATGAGCGCTTTTTATTTCTCCAGGACACTGGACTATTCGAAGATGTCAGAAGGTGATGTTACAACAGTTCAGAATTTTTATAAAGACCAGACATATCCTCTTCAGGTAAAATACAGGGGCAAGGAAACTATTGAAGTTCCTGCAGGCGAATTCAGATGTATAAAAGTTGAGCCGCTTGTTCAGGAAGGCGGATTATTCAAGAGCGAAGGCTCTATAGTAGTCTGGATGACGGATGATGACAGAAAAATGCCTGTGAAAGTAAAGACTAAAGTTGTTATCGGCTCGATTGACGCAGACCTCAGCTCTTATTCGGGGCTTGCAGGTCCACTTAAGGCAAAACAATAATTTAAATAAATTAAGTCACTTCAAAAAAATTCATGTTTATTTAATTATTTCATTATTAAAATATTTTATAATAATTAAATCTATTGAAGATCTCCGAATTATTTTATTCCATACAGGGCGAAGGCAAAAGAACCGGGTCGCCCTCTTTTTTTATAAGGACAAATTTTTGCAATTTGCGTTGTCAGTTTTCAGGCGGAAATCTTTGCGATACATCTTATACAAGCTGGTATCCTGATGATAAAAAAAATTACGGAGAAGTCGAAATTAATTTTATCGTTGATGAATATGAAAAAATAAACTGCAGTGACATTGTTATTACCGGAGGCGAGCCGACAATGTATCCGGATGATCTGGAAGAATTAAGTGCAGGATTAAAAAAAATAAATGCGAAAGTTCATATCACTATCGAGACCAACGGAACAGCTATCGGAGATTTTGTGAATTACATAGACTTAGTAAGCATCAGTCCAAAGCTGAAATCTTCGGTTCCTTTTAATACAGAATTCAAAAGGATGCATCAGAAAAACAGGATCAACATTGAAATTTTTAGAAAGTATAATTTGCTGAAGGAGGATGGGCTTACAGATATTCAGTGGAAATTTGTTTTTACAGATACGAATGATATTAACGAAATACTGGAGCTGCAGGCACTTGTTGGTTTTAAGAATGAAGATGTTTATTTAATGCCCGAAGGAATCACTGAAGAAGATCTGAGTAAAAACAGAATGAAGACCATCGAAGCCTGCAAAAAATTTTATTTCAATTATACAGACAGGATCCATATACTTGTCTGGGGAAATAAAAGAGGAAAGTAAATCATCAGCAGGTTAAAAATTGAGAATATAATTAATAGAATTAATTTTTGACGCAGTGGATAAATTTATTTGGGAGTGGTTCAGTATTTTATTCCGTGAGTTATTGAAACAAAAATTAATTAAATCAGCTGCGATAAATGAAGCAAGAAAAACAGGAGAGCTTATTTTTGTTTTATCCGTATCTGTCCAGTCGCTTTGATTAAACAAATCATTCTTAGTCTTGATTATCGGGGCGCGCAGTGAATAAATCAGCGCGGCGCTTCCTGCTCCGATAAGCATTCCCGCAAAAACATCCGAGGGATAATGAACGCCCCAGTAAATCCTTCCAAGCGAAACAAGCACTGCATAAGTGTAGCACCCGATTATCAGAACAGGTTTATCAGGATATCTTAAGGTTAATGATGTTGCAATTACAAATGTACTTGACGAATGCCCTGAAGGGAATGAATATGTACCGGCGATATCATTTGTATCTGACAGGTACACATGGTTAAGTGTTCTGAAAGGTCGCGGACGCTTAATAATAATTTTCAGAAGCTGGGTTACTGCTCCGTTTGTAATCTCAGATAATGCAAGAAGAACGGCAGAGTTTTCTCCGTATTTATTATCTTCAATTCTTGAACCTATATATAATCCAACCGGGGCTCCGATAATTACAGGTATGATAGAATGGTTAATGACATTTACAAATGAATTTACAAACTTGCTGTGAATGTTATTGAATGTGCGGAAAATTTTTACATCTATATTTTTCTCGCTGTATTTTGTTGTATCCCGCGAGGTCCTGTATCGGTACTGGGCAGTAACACCGGAGTATGAAAAGAATAAAAAGAGAACTGTAATAAGTATCCCTTTCATAAATTCACCTAAAGGCGTTTTAATGCTTTATTTATGTCTTCAATTAAATCATCCTTATCCTCAATTCCGACGGACAACCTGACAAGACCGTCTGTCAGTCCGAATTTCTCGCGCAGTTCTTTCGGGACGCTTCCGTGAGTCATTGACACGGGATGGCAGACAAGAGATTCTACCCCGCCAAGGGATTCTGCAATCTGGAAAATTTCAAGGGCATTACAGAATGAAACTGCATTTTCATATGAGCCCAGCTCAATAGAAATGATACCTCCCGATCCGGTCATCTGAGATTTAGCAAGTTCATGCTGAGGATGAGATTCCAATCCCGGGTAATAAATCTTTTTTATTTTCTTATCCTTAGAAAGTATTTCACAAATTGCCAGAGCATTTTCATTATGACATTTCATTCTTTGTGCAAGAGTCTTTGTTGAGCGGAGTATAAGCCAGCAGTCAAACGGAGAGGGGACAGCGCCGATTCCGTTTTGTAAAAACTTTAATCTTTCCGCAATCTTTCCGTCATTTGTTACAAGGCATCCGCCGATGACATCACTGTGTCCGTTAATATATTTTGTCGAGCTGTGAAGTACGACGTCAATTCCAAAGTCCAGTGGATTTTGAAAATAAGGACTCATAAAAGTATTGTCTACGCAGGTGATAATATTTTTTGATTTTGCCAGTTCAGATAATTTTTTTAAATCGGTAATGTTAAGCATCGGGTTAGTCGGCGTTTCGACATAAATAAATTTTGTATTGGTCTTTATGGATTTTTTTAATTCATCAAAATCTGAAGTGTTGACATAAGAAAATTCCAGTCCGTAATTTTTTATAACCTGTTCGAATAAACGGTAAGTGCCTCCGTAAACATTGTCGGTGCAAATGATATGATCTCCGGGTTTAAATAATGAAATGACTGCCTGCACTGCGGACATTCCCGATGCAAAGCAAAAACCGAATTCCCCGTTTTCAAGCGCTGCCAGATTTTTTTCGAGGGCTATGCGTGTTGGATTTATTGTCCTGCCGTAATCATAGCCCTTTGTATCGCCAAGCTTATCATTTGAATATGTGGATGTCTGAAAAATAGGAGTGATGACTGCCCCGGTTACTTCTTCCGGATGCTGTCCGGCATGAATTTGTTTTGTTGCAAACTTCATAGATTTTTTTGCCTGAAAAAACCAGGTCGTTTTATTTAATTTATAAATACATTCTAAAATTTAAGGGAGCTATGCAAAGTCAAGTACATCATACCTTGTGAGTATTCCCTTTATAATTCCATGCTGGGTAACAAGTATCGCGTTATCACTGTGAAGAAGCTCCTGTGCTTTTACAAACGGCGTATCGAAGTCAATCACGGGGAGCTTCTTTTCCATAATCTCCCTCACGTCACTGCCGGACACTGTTCTGTCTTTTATTACCTTGTCAATTATATTTGATTCTCTGACCGAACCCGTGCATTCGTCTCCGTCTATTACAGGTATCGTTGATAAATTATATTTATCCATCATCTCAAGAGCTTCATAAACTTTATCAGTGCTCTTTACAGATACTAGCTCAGGAACCCCGGTGGAACGCTTAGTCTGAAACACCTGTCCGACAATTAAATTTTTTGGTTTAAGTAATCTCTTTTCCCGGAGCCAGTCGTCCGAATGATATTTTGAAAGATACCTTTCGCCGGTATCGCATACGATAAACACAACGATATCATTCTTATCTAATTTCTTTGCGACTTCCAAGGCTGCATAGGCAATGGTTCCGGTAGAGCCTCCGCAAAAAATCCCCTCTTCTTTAGCAAGAAGCCTGCACATCTCGACAGCGTCTTTATCATTTACATTTATTATTTCATCTATGTATTCCATCTGAACGTTGTCAGGCATTACATCCTGTCCTATTCCTTCAATCAGATACGGTATCGGCTCAGGCGCAATGCCGGTTTCCTTAACCACTTTAAAAATAGAACCGTATGGATCAGCTCCTATAATTTTTATATCCGGATTGTTTTCCTTCAGATATTTCCCTGTTCCCGTAATCGTGCCGCCGGTGCCCACCCCGGAAATAAAATGTGTTATCTTTCCGTCTGTATCATTCCATATTTCAGGACCTGTTGTCTTATAATGCGCGCCCGGATTCCCCGGGTTTGAATATTGATATGGAAAAAATGAATTTGGAATTTCCTCAGCCAGTCTCTTTGCCACGCTTACATAATGATCCGGCTCGCCGTACTTTGCAGATATCGGCTGTATCACTACTTCAGCGCCGAGAGCTTTCAGATAATTTCCTTTCTCCTTCGAGGCTTTATCAGTCATTACAAAAATAGTCTTATATCCTTTTAATGCTGCAACGAGCGCAAGACCTATTCCAGTATTACCGCTGGTAGCTTCTATGATTGTGCCGCCGGGTTTTATCTTCCCTTCCTTCTCTGCAGTTTCGATCATATTCAATCCGATTCTGTCCTTGACGCTTCCGCCCGGATT
>JBBRTN010000205.1:0-4686 GCA_038244395.1 Ignavibacteria bacterium | reverse complement strand
TAAATTTATCCGTCCAACCTTTTCCCCATCTGACCTGGCGGCTTGTAATAACATTCGTCTCGAGAACTCTTGCTACGGAAGTTCCGACGGCAACTACCTTCTTTCGTTTGTTAATGGCACCGTTAATTATATCGGCTGAGTCCTTTGTCATTTCATAGTATTCGGAATCCATTCTGTGCTTCGACAAATCTTCTACTTCTACAAGCCGGAATGTCCCGAGCCCGATATGAAGCGTGATGTATGCGACTTTCACTCCTTTTGCTTCAATTTTTTTTAAAAGCTCCTTTGTAATATGCAAACCCGCTGTGGGCGCGGCTACAGAGCCGACGTGTTCATCATGAGCATAAACCGTCTGGTAATCTTCTTTATCTTTTTCGGTTGATTCTCTTTTTATGTAGGGAGGAAGCGGAGTCTTTCCGAGCTTCTCTATATACTTTGAAAAATCTCCCTGATAATTAAAACGGACGATTCTTCCTCTGGAGGTGGTGTTATCTATTACTTCGCAGTACAGATTTTTTGTAAAAAATATTCTGTTGCCTATCCTGACTTTTCTCGCCGGGTCTACAACGACATCCCAGATATTTTCTTCCTGTGATAATTGTCTCAGCAAAAAAACTTCAATCTTTGCCTTTGTCTTTTCCTTCGTACCGTATAATCTTGCGTTAAAAACTTTCGAGTCATTCAATACAAGCACATCGCCGTCATCCATATAGTTTATTACATCTTTAAACTTCTTCGTCTCTAATTCACCTGTATCACGATGGACAATCATAAGTTTGCAGGTATCCCTCGGAGACTTGGGAACTTTAGCTATAAGATTTTTAGGAATGGGATATTTAAATTGGGAGAGTTTCATTTATTGTTTTTTAATTATTAATTATTAAATAGTGTGAGCTTTTTCTCAACATAAAATGCTGTGGTACATCTATACTGAGTTACTTCTTAATATTATAAAATGCTTTTATTCCGGGATAGACTGCCGAAGTGCCGAGGGATTCTTCTATTCTCAAAAGCCTGTTATATTTTGCCACTCTGTCAGTTCGGGAAAGTGACCCGGTTTTTATTTGTCCGGCGTTTGTTGCAACTGCTATGTCCGATATGGTTGTGTCTTCGGTCTCACCGCTTCTGTGGCTAATGACACACGTGTAGTTATGCGTCTTTGCCAGCTCAATGGAATCAAGTGTTTCCGTTAGTGTACCTATCTGATTTAATTTTACTAAAATTGAATTTGCAATCTTCCTGTCGATTCCTTTTTGCAAAATTTCAGTATTGGTTACAAACAGGTCATCACCTACTATCTGAATTTTTTTGCCGAGTGCATCTGTCATCATCTTCCATCCGTCCCAGTCGTTCTCCGCCATTCCGTCTTCGATGCTGATTACCGGATAATCCCTGACAAGCTTCTCATAAAGTTTTACCATCTGCTCAGATGACTTCGCAGGTATATGAGATTTATAAAATTCGTATCTTCCGTTTTTCCACATTTCACTTGAAGCCACATCGAGTCCGAGATAAACATCTTTGCCAGCTTTATATCCTGATTTATTTACAGCTTCCATAATAACTTCAATTGCCTCTTCATTCGATTTCAGATTCGGGGCAAATCCGCCTTCATCACCGACATTCGTATTGTAATTCTTTTTATGTAAGACGCCTTTCAATGCGTGGAAAATTTCAACTCCGCAGCGAAGCGCTTCCTTAAAACTTTTTGCTCCTGCGGGAATAATCATAAACTCCTGAAAGTCAACCGTATTGTCCGCATGACGTCCGCCATTTATAATGTTCATCATCGGGACAGGCAGAGTCTTTGCATTCACACCTCCAACATATTTGTAAAGAGGAAGCTTCAGATAATTTGCTGAAGCGTGCGCGACAGCCAGTGAAACCCCGAGCAGGGCATTCGCACCGAGCTTCGATTTATTCTTTGAGCCGTCTAATTTTATTAATGTTTCATCAATTGAAATCTGATCGAGACTGTCGGCTCCGTTTAATCTTTTCGCAATGATTCTGTTTACATTGTCGACTGCCTTGCTTACTCCTTTGCCGTTATATCTTTTCCTGTCACCGTCTCTTAATTCAACTGCTTCTCTTTCACCCGTAGATGCGCCGCTGGGAACTGCCGCTCTTCCCATGGTTCCGTCTTCTAATATTATGTCTGCTTCTATCGTTGGATTACCTCTTGAATCTAATATTTCTCTGGCGTGAATCTTACTTATTACGGGCATGTAAAAAAATTGTGGTTATAAAAATGTGTAGTGCAAAAATAATCTATAAATGAGCGGAAAGCAATTCCATTGTGAGTTAGCGAAGTAGAGTTTATACGACTCCGTCCAAAACTTTAAGGAAATATAATTAATTTTTATCGGGTCAGGCTAAAGCCTGCGCCTACATTCGGGGAGTATCAACAACGATTTGATTTCAATCTCGGGAATGTAATTACTTCAAAAGCACCATACGTTTTGTATCAATAATATTTCCACCAGTCTCCAATCTGTAAAAATATATCCCGCTCGAAAGATTTCCTGTTAAAAACTATAATTTACAATAGCCTTCGAGGCGAACAACAACTTTAAATTTACGTGCCTTTAATCTATCGGAGTTGACGAGATTTAAAAAACTTTACAAATAATAGAATAATTTTTATAAAATAATTCCCTTCAGAATTATGCGGTAATTTATCCTAATCAATTTATTTCAATTATTCGACGCAAAAACAGACTAATGGACTTCTAATTAAAAATATTATTTTTAACTTGGCATTAATCTAATTATTTAGTTAGAAAATCATTAGCTTTTCAAATCAGCAAAACAATGAATAATCACAAAAAACTCTGGATAATATTTTCTCTGATGGTCACAATCTCCTTCTGCGTTTTAGGATATTTTGGATATGAAATTTATCAGAATGCCCCGCCCATTCCTGAAAAAGTAGTTGCCTCAGATGGAACACTGGTTTTCACCGGACAGGATATTAAGGATGGTCAAAACGTTTGGCAAAGTATTGGTGGTCAGGAAGTAGGATCAATATGGGGACACGGAGCTTACTTAGCACCGGATTGGACTGCAGACAGGCTTCACCGGGAAGCTATTATGATATTAGACCAATGGGCTGCTGAAACGGGAGCAACTTCATTTAATACTCTTGATCTTGAGAAGCAGGCAGCATTAAAAGCACGCCTTGAAAAAGAATTGAGAACAAACACATACAATGAAGAATCAGGTACAATAACGGTTTCAGAAGTTCGTCTTCACGCTATCAATGATCTTAGTGAATATTATAAAAAGCTATTCATGGATTCTCCGGATTTTGACCAATTGAGGTCAAATTATGCAATACCAAAAAATTCGATCACCGATGCTGAGCGAATGCGGAAAATGAATGCATTCTTCTTCTGGGCTTCATGGGCATGTGTCACCAACAGACCGGGCAGTAACATTAGCTATACACATAATTGGCCGCCTGAAGAGTTAGTGGGAAATAAAGCTACGGGTGACCTCATCCTCTGGACAGGCTTTAGTATTATTATGCTTCTGCTTGGAATTGGCATTCTCGTTTTTTATCATGCTCAAACAAAAGAAGACGGCGACTTTGAAGTACCGGTAGATGATCCCTTGATGAATCAAAACATCACACCCTCAATGAAAGCGGTTGAAAAATATTTTTGGGTAGTCAACCTGCTCATTTTGGTACAGGTAGTCATGGGAATTGTTGCTGCACATTATGGCGTCGAAGGCAATGGCTTTTATGGTTTTCCCTTATCGGATTTTTTACCGTATTCAGTTGCGCGAACCTGGCATGTACAGCTTGCCATTTTCTGGATTGCCACTGCATGGCTTGCAACGGGTCTCTATATGGCTCCCTCTCTTTCCGGCAAGGATCCGAAATTTCAAAAATTTGGAGTTAACTTTCTCTTTACAGCACTTTTGATAATTGTAGCAGGATCAATGATTGGTCAGTGGTTTGGCATAATGCAAAAGCTGGGATTGGTTGAGAATTTTTGGTTTGGTCATCAGGGTTATGAATATGTGGATCTGGGCCGCTTCTGGCAATCCTTTCTTTTACTTGGCTTGTTCATCTGGTTAACATTAATGCTACGACCCTTAATACCTGTAATTAAAAGCAAGACAGCTGAGAAAAATCTGCTCATATTATTTTTAATATCATGCGCAGCTATTGCAATATTTTATTCAGCCGGCCTGATGTGGGGCAGACAAACAAACCTTGCCATTGCGGAATACTGGAGATGGTGGGTTGTTCATTTATGGGTAGAAGGATTCTTTGAAGTATTTGCTACAGTAGTAGCGGCTTTTCTATTTGTACGAATGGGCTTACTGAAGATAGCCACAGCCACGTCAAGTGTTCTTTTTGCCACCATCATTTTTCTCTCCGGAGGAATATTAGGAACATTCCATCACCTGTATTTTACAGGCACACCGACAGGTGTATTAGCACTGGGTGCAACTTTCAGTGCACTTGAAGTGGTACCGCTTATATTGATTGGCTTTGAAGCTTTTCACAATTACCGTTTGAGTAAAACTAAAGAGTGGCTTGCCGATTACAAATGGCCGATCTACTGTTTGTTATCGGTTTCTTTTTGGAATTTTTTAGGAGCAGGAATTTTTGGTTTTCTTATCAATCCTCCTATTGCACTTTATTATATGCAGGGATTAAATACCACCGCATTG
>JBBRTN010000204.1:0-4692 GCA_038244395.1 Ignavibacteria bacterium | reverse complement strand
CGTGTGAAGCCGCCTTGCACCTATGTTTTCCACCTGCTCATTAACTTCAGCTGCAATCTTGGCAATTTCTTTGATAGCTTCTTCGCTGAAATTCAGTTCAATTTTTTCGGATTTCAGTAAAGCCTTGTATTGTTTCAGCAATGCATTTTCCGGCTGCGTTAAAATTTTATAAAACTCTTCTTCACCAAGACTGTTTAATTCGACTCGTATCGGAAACCTGCCCTGAAGCTCAGGAATAAGGTCACTCGGCTTAGCAGTATGAAACGCTCCCGATGCAATAAATAATATGTGGTCTGTTTTTACAGGACCGTACTTCGTTATCACTGTAGAGCCTTCGACAATAGGAAGAAGATCTCTCTGAACTCCCTCTCTTGAAACATCCGGACCCTGCGAAGATTTGGAATGACCGCTTGCTACTTTATCAATTTCATCAATGAATACAATTCCCGAATTCTGAACTTTTTCAGTTGCCTCTTTAATCACTGCATCCATGTCTATCAGTTTATTTGCCTCTTCCTGAACCAAAACTTTTCTTGCCTCCGCAATGCTAAGCTTTCTCTTCTTTGATTTCTTCGGCATCATGTTGCCGAAAATATCATTCAGATTTATTCCCATTTCTTCAAGCCCCACGGGACCCAGCACCTGCAGCATTGGATAATTTTCACCGGACAGATCAAGCTCTATCATCCTGCCGTCGAGAGAACCTTCTTTAAGCTGAGCTCTGAGCTTATCTCTTGTATTGGAATTTATCTCATCCTGAGTCGGCTCTTTATTTTCATTTCCATCATTCTTGTCGGCAGCTCCGTTGGCAGACGATTTTTTTACGGGGGGAATGAGTATGTCAAGAATTCTTTCATCAGTATTTTCCTCTGCTTTCAGCTGGACTTCATTCATCTTTTCACTCTTGACAATATTTACGGAAAGATCGGTAAGCTCTCTTATCATCGACTCGACATCTCTTCCGACATATCCTACTTCTGTAAATTTAGATGCTTCAACCTTAATAAAAGGAGCATTAGCAAGCTTTGAAATCCTCCTGGCAATTTCTGTTTTGCCGACTCCCGTAGGTCCAATCATAATAATATTGTTCGGCATGATCTCGTCTTTCATATCATCTGTCACCTGCTGTCGCCGCCACCTGTTTCTTAATGCTATCGCAACTGATTTTTTCGCATTGTCCTGACCTATGATATATTTATCAAGCTCTTCTACTATCTGCGAAGGCGTAAGCTGCTTTATTTCCTTCTTCAGTATTTTATCTGAATTTTTTTTCGTCTTTGGCTTCCCGTTTATATCTTTAATTTTTTTTTCTTCTTTT
This sequence comes from Ignavibacteria bacterium, assembly GCA_038244395.1. GTDB lineage: Bacteria > Bacteroidota > Ignavibacteria > Tepidaquicellales > Tepidaquicellaceae > JAGPCH01. The sequence goes on along the minus strand of JBBRTN010000204.1, from coordinate 3,374 downwards.
AGCAACTGTCTGTTTTAATTTAATTTTTTAATTCCTCAATTGAAATATTATGATTTGTATATATGCAAATATCCGCTGCCTGATTCAATGATTCATTTACAATTTCTTTTGCGTTTAGCTTCGAATATTTAAGAAGCATTCTTGCTGCAACAAGGGCATACTGACCTCCCGAGCCGATTGCAACGATTCCGTCATCGGGTTCGATAACATCACCTGTCCCCGAAATTACCAACGCCTTTTCCTTATCCACTACCGCAAGAAGAGCTTCAAGCCTTCTCAGATATTTATCTGTTCTCCATTCTTTTGCAAGCTCTACTGCGGCTCTTGATAAATTGCCCTTATATTCCTCAAGCTTGCTTTCAAATTTCTCGAACAATGTAAAAGCATCCGATGTTGCTCCCGCAAATCCCACAAGTACTTTATCATTAAAAATCTTTCTTACTTTTCTTGTTTTGTGTTTCATCACAGTATTGCCTACTGTCACCTGACCGTCGCTCCCGATCACTGCTTTGCCGTCTTTGATAAGTCCTATTACCGTTGTCGAACGGATTCTGTTTTCTTCTTTCAAGTTATATTTTCTTTGCCGTTTAATTTTAAAATCAACTTATTTTAGCTTAATCTGAATTCCCTCGAATAAATTTTCATATCTCTCTTCTTAGTTTCGCTATGGGAATATTTATTGACTCCCTGTATTTTGCTACAGTCCTTCTTGCAATCCTGAAGCCGATCTTATTCATTTCAGCTGCAAGCTCTTCATCAGTAAGTGGATTGTTCTTATTCTCATTTCTGATTAATTCTTTCAGTTTTATTTTTGCTTCAACGTTTGATACATCTTCGCCGTTGTTCGTGGCTAAAGGCGTAGTGAAAAAGGAGCGCAGCTCATATATCCCAAAATCTGTCTGCACATATTTTCCACGCACCGCCCTGCTTATGGTGGACGTATCCATTCTTATTTCATCTGCAATGTCTTTTTCATAAACCTGCTTCAAACCTTCGCCGTTATTATCGAAGAACTCTCTCTGGCTCTGAACGATCGCCTCCATAATTTTCAGCATTGTATTGCGCCTTGAATTAATGGCGTCTATAAACCACTTAGCCCTGTTAAAATTATTAAGGATGTATTCCTTCGTATTACTGTCCAGAGTCTTTTTACGGGTTGTATAAAGCTTCTTGTATGCCCGGTTTATCCTTATTGACGGGGAGTACCTTTCATTTAAATATATTTCATAGTCGTCTTCCGTTTTTTTTACAATCAAATCAGGAACGATATAATTTTCTTCATGCGCCTTTTCTGATGAGCCCGGTTTAGGATTAAGCTTTTGTATAAATTCAAAGACCTCTTTTACTTTACTGAGGTCAATATTTAAATCCCTGCTTATCTTTTCGTATCTCTTCAGCTTCAAATCGTCAAATTGTTTCTCAAGTAATTCAATTGATAATTTCCTTATCTCATCATCTACTTCCGATTTTTCAATCTGAATCTTCAGACATTCGGTTAAATTCCTGGCTGCAATTCCGGGCGGGTCTAAATTCTTTTGTATAAAGACGAGAGTTTCGTCCAGGTCTTCCAGAGTAAAATCTTCGTTCTCGTACTTTGTTCCGATTTTCTTTACACTTAAATCACTTAAGATGTCTTCCGGATTTTCAATAAAATAACCTGAGTCGTTTAGTGAGCCTATAATTTCCTCTCCGGCAAATATAAGCTTCTCATTCAGACCTGACAAATTCAGCTGAAGCAATAAAGTATCGTTAAGAGATTTATTATCGTCACTGATAAAATTATTTTCATATTCTTTTCTTGTTTCTGTTTCGGAATATTTTATTTCATCAGGCTCATTTTCAAAATATTCATCCCAGTTATCTTCATCACCGGAAGTTTCTTCTGCTTTATCCTGATCGGCAGAAGTATCGCTAGAAGTATCGCCTGAAGGTTCATCAGAGCTATTTACATCAAGCTCCTCGTCAATGTCAGTTTCGTTTCCTTCCTCAAGCATAGGGTTTAGCTCAAGCTCACGCTTGATAATCGTATCCAGCGCCTGCGCCGGGATTGCAAGTATGTTCTGATTTAAAACAATCTGCGGGAGCATTCCATGCGATAATTTCTGACTCTGTGATTGTCTTAACATTCTAACTATTTTTTAAAAAATTAATTTTTAACTCGTTATAAAATTTTTCTCCGTATTCTCTTACAAGTGATTCCCTGGCAAATTCAAATACAGAAATATTTTCTTCTTCTCCTTTTATCAAAGCATCTGCGCATTCGTTGATTTCTTCATACCGCATTATATTTCTTTTTTTTCCGGAAATCCTCACGGGAAATAAATGACACGATATAGGTTTGGGAAAATCTATTTCCCCGTTATTAAATGCCTTCTGGAACGAGCACTTAACAATTCCCTCTTCATAAAATGAAAATGCACAATCCTCGTCGTTAACATTATTGAGTGCATAATCTCCCTTATCACCATAATAAAATCCTTCTCTGTCAAGTACTTCAAGATTTGCTTTACCAAGATATTTTTTAGCATGAGGTAATGCAGATTTTATAATCCTTACTTCATCATCAAGCAGCGGAGCACCGCCTGCACCTTTCAATGTGCAGCATGCGCCTTTGCATTTTTGAACGTCGCAGGAAAATTTAACATTGAAAATCCTGTCATCTATCATAAACTTTTCCATAATAAAAAATAAAAAATTATACTTTCATAAAATTTTTACCCGGAGTCTGTCTTATCAATCCTTTGAATTCCAAAGTCAGTAAATTAACAAGGCAGTCTGAAATTGATAAACCTGTCGTCTCATTGATTTCATCTATATGTACCGGCTCATACTCCAGTGTATCATAAATAATCTTTTCACTTCCGTTCAGATCACCAACCGCTTTTCGTTCCTTCTCAACAAGCTCCTTTTTTAATACGGGTTTCAATTTCAACTCCAGCTCGCTTAAAATATCTTCTACATTTGTTACAAGTTTTGCCTGACCCTTTTTAATAATCTCATTTGTTCCTTCAGACTGTTTTGAATTTATATAACCCGGTATAGCGAAAACTTCTTTATCCTGATCTATTGCAAACTCCGCTGTCAGAAGAGAACCGCCTTTGATGCCGCTTTCTACTATGAGACTTCCCAGGCTGATTCCGCTTATGATCCTGTTTCTCCTGGGAAAGTTTACTTTATCAGGTTTGGCGCCGATTGGAAACTCCGAAATCACTGCTCCCTTTTCTATAAGTTCATTATATAATTTCCTGTTTTCAGGAGGATAAATAACATCCGCTCCGCTGCCTAGTATGGCATATGTCAGATTATCATTCTTCACGCAGACATGATGCACAATTGAATCTATGCCACGAGCAAACCCGCTGATAATCGGTATT
>JBBRTN010000203.1:0-4695 GCA_038244395.1 Ignavibacteria bacterium | reverse complement strand
TTATCTAATAATATCTCTGAATCAAGTCTTACTTTGTAATCAGGATTTATGTATTCGAATTTAATATTACCTGATGTATCAAGAATAAAAACAGAAGGCACCGGGAGTATGTGATCTTTATTGCCCGAAGAAGCTTCCAGATCTATTTTGTATTCTTTAAGTTTTTCGATATATGCATCACTCACTTTAAATGCTATTCCGAATTCTTTGGAAGCAACAGCATCATTATCAGATAGCAAAGTATACTTTAACTGATCTTTGTCAATTGTTTCAGCAAGCATTTCCGGTTTATCTTTTGAAACGGCAATTATCTGATATCCGAGATTTATTAATTCGTTTTCTATTTTTTGAAGTCCTGATAATTGAAGATTACAAAAAGGGCACCAGCCCCCGCGGTAGAAAATCAGGACAGTTGGTGCTGAAGATACAATTGAATCAAGTGAAACTACATTACCGTTTATATTTTTAAGATTTACGGATGGAATCTTTTCCCCTGTTTTAACGGGATTTATCTCTTCAGCAGAAGCTGCAACTTTAGGATTTTCCTGAGCAAAACTAACAGAACATATTGAAATTAAAATCAGCAAAATGATTTTGACCGGATTTTTTGACATAGGTTTATTTAAGTTTAGATTAATGAAAAATTGAATGGATACAACATCTGTCAGCTGTGGTTGAATATATTTAATAATAAAGAATATTTTGAAAATCTAATGTGTGTAATATCTGCTTCAAAATATGATATTCATTTAGTTAATATTAAAGCCGATAAAGATTTCCCAACTCTGAGTAATATTTTTATCTATTTCCAAAACGGGTTTACAAAGTAGGATAAATATAATTTGTCTGTTAAAATTTTAATCCAAAATTAAATTGCCAGACATAGTTCCTCTGATAGTTCAAAAATCCATTATTAAAGCTGTTGGTTAAATCAAAATTATATCTTACTTCTGCAATTATTGTCTGTGGAATAACTTTATTTATCTCTATCCCCGCTCCGGTTATAAAACCAAGTACAGGACTTTTAAGATCTTCAAACAGCGGACTGAAAAATGCAATTAAAGAAGAGTCATACGGTGTGCCGGATGTGCTGATATTATACCCGGTGTAAATACTTAACACCGGACCAAAAGAAAAATACGGACTCACAGATTTACCTCTGAGTATAAATTCTGCTATAGCATTAATATCCACATAATTCGCGCGGTTATATACAAAATAACTTGAAGAAGGATTTCCAAATTCATCTGTGGTTAATATTTCATTATTATAACCTTTTTGTGAATAGCCTGCCTCACCCGATATTATTACATTCTTATAATTCAGAAAATCATAAAATAAATATATGTTAAAGCCGGTTTTATTTTTATTAAATTCATTAGTAATAGCGTTGGAATAATCCAGCTCAGCATTGGATAAATTTAATCCGCCCTTTATCCCAAAATTCTTTAGCTGGCTGTAAGATACATTTGCAAAAAGAAAAAACGAAGCAAACAGGATATAAACTAAGATTTGTTTTCCGGTTTTCATTTAATTTTAATTTAAGTTTTAAAATTATTTATTTTTGGGAATTGTATGTTTCTTCTTTTATATTATAATGTAAGCTTTTGGACAAAGACATTTAATGCATCTTTTACATTATTGTTTCAAAGCGTTTCAAAGATGAGTTACTGCTCTTCCGGAACGTTTCTTATATACGAAAGCAAATAGGTGAATGAAGGGACCGAATAAAGTTATTCAGGAAACTCTCTCCGCCAGGTCATTTGCCCGTTCAAGCAATTTTGGCGCATTCATTTTTTCAGTGAACTTTGCGAATGCAGGAGTTGGTCCTTTCCACCGGAGCTCTTTCACTTTCTTAAACAGCGGAGCATCTGTTCTTAATGTAGCCAGATTCTTAAACAATAATGCTTCTTCCAGTTTTTCACCCAGTACCTTTTCCGGAAAATTTTCTATTTGTCCATATTCATTCAGCAAGCGAACCGCGCTGACCTTTCCAATTCCTTTAATACCGGGATAACAATCGGCGCTGTCTCCAATGAGTGCAAGCAGGTCGGGTATAAGCGGCGGATCCACACCAAACTTTTTGCGAACCGCATTCGCGTCCCTGATAATTTTAGCTCTTCGGTCAATCTGAACTACCCGTTCTCCGACTACGCATTGAGCAAGATCTTTATCCGGCGTCCAGATACAAACTTTCTGAACGTCAGAATTTTTGGAAGAAATTATAGCGGCAGAGGCAAGCGCGTCATCGGCTTCCAGCTCTATCATTGGCCAGACAACCACTCCCATTGATTCCAAGGCTTCTTCCATCGGATGAAACTGGGCAAGCACTACACGCTCCATCCCTTCGCTTGATTTATAACCGGACCAAAGTTTGTTACGGAATGATTCAACAACGTGATCTGTTGCTACACCAAGGTGTGTCGAGCCTTCCTCAATCATTTGTAAAATGCCGTTCAGTACCCCTGCAGTCGCGCCGAATGGTTTATCTTTTCCCTTATTAAAACTTCGCAGACCATAGAAGTGCCGGAAAAGTTCGTATGTACCGTCGATGAGATGTATAATCATTAATCAGAAATTTTATTTTATTAAAATAATATTAATTACTTAAACTTTGAAGTTGGTATGTACTACGAGTAAAGAAAATTTAAATCACAGATTATAAATGGTTGCCCGAACCCCTACTTAATGATCAGAAACCTTACAGCCAAACTTTATAAATGGAATCTGAAATACCGGAAAACATTTCATTTCGAAAAGGATTTTTATACGGTGTATTATTTTTTTCATTTGCAGGCGCGTCGCTTGCAGCTTACGCCACTTATCTTACATTCAAACTCTCAGTATCAGGAATAATTGATCCGGGCGGATGCTCTTTCAACGACTGGCTTTCCTGTGACACTGTCCTTTCCACCAGGTCTGCAACTTTGCGATTTTTTTTACTTCTATTGAAGTCATTGAAAATGTCGTTTAAAAATATCGCAGGCTTTGAGTTAGATTATCTGAAAAGTATATTCTCAAAAAAAAAATCAGACACGGCATTGTCCCATCCGGCAAGATTCGGAATAATATTTATTTGGCTGTTTGCAATGGGATATCTTGGATTGAAATATTATGAAAATACAGTTGTCGTCCTATCCGAATCAAAAGTTAAATTAATTTTGCAGGAACACTTTAAGCAGGATCCTGTAAATATAAATCCCGAAGGATCACCCGTTACCGGTAACCCCGGATCGAAAATTAAGATTATAGAGTTCAGCGACTTTGAGTGTCCGGCATGTAAGTTACTTTCATCCAATATGAATACAATACTTTTGGAATCCAAAAATGATGTAAGTTTTTATTTCATGAATTATCCTCTCGACAAATCCATAAATGCAAATATTAAAAACGAATTACATAAGAATGCCGGACTTGCCGCAATATGCGGTGTGTGTGCGCAGGAGCAGGGTAAGTTCTGGGATTATCAGAAGGAATTGTTTGAAAATCAAACAAAGATTAATAAAGATTTTTTAATTGAACTGGCGGATCAGCAGGGACTGGATAAAAATAAATTTAATTCATGCATGGATTCTGAAGCCGCAAAGCAGAAGGTTATTCGTGATATTGAAACAGGTCATGAAATTAATATTACCGGCACACCGGTTTTATTCATAAACGGCAGAAAAGTAAAATACTGGAACAGCCCTGCTGTACTGAACGCAATTATTGAAGAAGAGCTTAAGAAGTAAAAATAATCTTTCTATTCTTTAATCTATCCGGTTTTCTCCGAAGTCTATTTCTCTGAATTTCTCTGACCCAGGCAAAGGTGGCAAAGGTCCTTCCTGAAAAAATCTATTTAATATCGAAGCAAGTCTCCCTATCTTATATTCAATATCATTATTAAACTTCAATCCCCAACATTGAAACATTAAAAAAATTTATTAAGAAAATTCTTCGTAATCCATTTTTCATTCTCGTGGTGTTTGTTCTGTTTTTAAATTTTACGCGGGCAGCAAGATGCAATGTATCCGACGTATTAGGCACAATGAATGATTCTTCAAAGAACCTTGAAAAAGAACTCGCACCGATTGTGTCTCAGGCATTTAATGAATTGCTGATTCCGGGTGTAATTATTGGCGTTTGGTTGGATGGATATGAGCCATACATTGCAACCTTCGGGGTTTCGGATCTTTCGACTAACAATCCGATGAAAACGGATGACAAAGTGAGAGTAGGAAGTATTACAAAGACTATTACAGCGACAGTCTTACTACAGCTTGTCGATGAGGGTAAAATAAGCCTGTCAGATAAACTTTCAAAATATTTTCCGGATTATCCAAATGGAGACAATATCACAATTGAGGAAGTTGGTAATATGAGCAGCGGGTTGTTTAATTATACAGAAGACCCGACCTGGGGAAAGACTTTGTCAGATGACCCGTTAACACCTTTTACTCCGGTTCAGCTTATTGACATTTCCAAAATGCATCCTCCATATTTTACACCGGGAAAATCATTTCATTACTCAAATACAAACTACATTCTGCTGGGAATGATAATTGAAAAAATTACCGGCAACACATTAAAAAGTGAAATTCAAAAAAGAATTCTTGACAGGCTTGGAATGACAAACACTTATCTGAATGACAATGCTGATTTTCCAAGTCCTCACGCGCACGGTTATGGATATATGGATCCATCAAGCGCAGAGCC
>JBBRTN010000202.1:0-4749 GCA_038244395.1 Ignavibacteria bacterium | reverse complement strand
GCTCCCGCATCAATGTGAATGCTCCTGCTTAAACAGCTGAAATAAGAAGCTTCCGACCCGTTGCTGCCATATGACCTTACATAAAGATTTCCGGTATAATCATTCAGCTTTATTCCTCCGGAAGTATAACTCACATTATTAAAATCTCCATCGGAATACTGGGCTTGTTTATTTTTATAAATGGTTGCCGTAGTATCCGCAGTAATATTTTGAATTTTATCGAAAGTAATCTGAGGATTATATCTGAAAATCATACTCTGTGACCATCCTGCGCTGTCTCCGTTGACTATGGAATTTGTTCTCCAGTAATACAAAACATTTGTGTCCAGTCTCGGTAATGCAGCCTTGAATTTTGTAGATGCTCCCGTTACTGCCGTTTTTACAAAAGATTGTTTTAATGATGAATTGAAATTTTTTGTAGTATCAAGATCCAGCAACAGCTTCACGGATTTCTGTATTGTACTTACAAACGGATTTAGTCCGGTTAATTCCACGCTGTCACTTCTGACGATTGAATTATTGACAGGCTTAAGTGGGATATATGCAACGTTTACAGTAGAAATATTAAAGTTAAGTATGTTATCATTCTTATATTCATTCGGATTATAGTTAGGATAATCGAGCGTTACTATAGCCGTATATGTGTCATTGAAATCAAGTGTGAAGTTATATTTTATGGAATCGGAAAATTTAAAATTTTTGAGCGTCGTATCCTTTGTCAGATAATTCACTGCGTTCCTCAGCAATTGAAATCTTATTTTGCATGAATCGGAATACAGACCGAAGTTTTTCGGATACACAGTTAATGTGACAGGGTCACCTGTTACGGGATTATTATTTGATAGCTTGTAATCTGAGGGACTGACGGAGTATTCCGGATTTTTCGGGAATTTAATTTTGACTGCCGGGTCTCCCTGAAGTGTATAGCAATTAATTGTATGCCTTACGGATGAAAGAACGGAATCAATGGATATACTTCGGATTGCAGTCGCAAAAATATCACCTATTCTTCTTATTGTATCTTTGGCTATTGCCTTCATCATGAAATCATTAAGCTGTGTACCGGAATATAAAAATCCCCAGCCTGAAGTTCCCACATATCCTATCGCGCCTTTGTTATTCATTGTCATAAACCTCTCTCCGAAAACCCTGAAGTTGGGCTCGGCGATTTTCCCTGTATAGCATGTCATGCTCATTATAAAAGGAAACTTACCATTATAATTGCTTAATGTATTCGGGTCTGTCAATCCGATTTCCCAGTCCTGGCTTCCCGCATGTCCTATATAATTAACCGTCATCGTACCCCTGTTTATCTGGTTCTTTATAGAATCTGAATAATTATATGTAAGCCCTCCGTTATAATCATTCCTGTAAATTCTTACCGGGTTTCCTGAGACGGAAGGAGGGGTCACATATTTGGAAATAAGTGAATCGCTTAACGGCTGATATGTAGCCTGCTCCAGTGAATCACCGCCGTTAACGATATATGTAAAGGACTTATACCACTGCTGCGGGTTTTGAGCTTCGTAAGTAACAATGTTATCAACCATTGCCTGCGCTTCGGTTACTGTGTATGCCGATAACCGTCCGATTGAAATCTGATCATAATATGTAAAGCCTGCGGAGTTAACATTTGCAAAATAATTATCAGATGTAGGAGTTCCGATTACAGGAATTAAATTTTTGTAGTATACTGAAGAGCTTGAATTTTTTTTTGGATCTTCCGAACCTCTACCGAAAAGACAAATATATTTTACTCTTGGCAGCTGCCAGTTATAGTAAACATATTTCACAAAATTTTTCAATCCTGCCGGTCCCTCAAGACCATAGCCGAATATATCATAAATGTCCTGTATATCCGCGCTTGTCACCCGGAAGTTGTCATATGCCACACGGTGATTTTTCAGCTGTGTTGCCTGTGACTGGAACATTGAATTATAAACCAATAAATAATCCGCGCCGTTTGTATTAGAAACATAATCGGGAACCTGTCTTTGTATTATCCGGAAAGGTTTTTTGTTAATGGCTTTATTTGTTAATTCAATCTTAGCGTTTCCCTTTCCAGTAAATTTTAATGTATCCGAACTGCTTGTATAAGCATTTATCTTGATCCCGTTTATTACATCATAAATATTTACAAGACTGGACGAAGCGTATCCGGTCATGCTTACTTTCCTCGAGGTCGTGTCCTCTCCTGCCAGCTGAATTGTCGCCACGCTGTTTCTGAATTTAAAAATCCTTGGATATTGTAATTCGAATAAATCGAAATTCATTCCTCCGACAGTTTCAAATCCTGCCGCGGGCACATAAGTCGCAGCAACAGTATTAACGCCTGAGTTTGTGAGTAATGCGCTCGAGAAGTTTAATGTTGTATCAATCTTTTTGTAATCGTTTACAGTAATGGATGAAATTATATTTCCGTTTATTTTTACCTGAAGTGTATGCTCATTGAATATGGTCGTGCTTACATTATACGGATATGCGAATATTCTAATCTTTGCATTCTGCGTGACAGTGCTTAATAAAGGCAAAGACACTGTATCAGAGACAGTAAGGTTGTTTACATTTCCGAAGTTATTCAGTAAACTCCAGTACCATCCTTCTCCAAGAAATTTTTCGTTTGTAAAATATCTGAAATCATTGCCGTCAACCGCCTCTCCTAAAAAATAATATTTATCTTTCTCGAAATGAACCGGGTCGTAATAATAATCTGATATGTATGGTGTCGGAACAGAATAATTTGATATCTGCATCCTAAGTCCGGCCGCTCCTCCCCAGTCAACCCAGTACGCGTTTGTATCCGAATATAAATTGTAATATTCATCAGTAACGTATTTGACTATATTATTATCCGTGTATGTGTTAGTGAGACCGCCGTAATTTCTTGTGCCGTAAAAATCCATAAAATCATTTACATCAAATGAACCGTCCTGCTCGCCTTCAAAGTATACAGGTATCTGCGCGCCTTTATTGAATACTCTCACAGTCCTTGGATCAATCCCCGCGGTATTTATTCCTGCATTCGTAAAATCGGTTTTATTTATTCTGTAGATCCCGTCATCAGCGACAAAGAGCTTCAGATAAGTCTTGTTGGGTATTATCCAGTTGTAGTTTTGAGAATTTGACGTGTTTGCAAAAAATAAAATTGTAATGATTGCTGAAATGTTCAAAAAAATCTTTGTCATAATTATTTTATTTTTGGGGTTTATTAAGCTAACTGTATTTCTCAATTTAAAATTTCTGTTTAAGTATTCTGAAAATGGCAGATCAGGCTGATGTCTGACGTTATTATTGAAATATTTCAATGAATTTTAGGAATAAGAATGTTTGCCCTGCCTTAATTTGACTTCTTACGAAGTCGCTGATTTCGTTATGCTTCTAAGATATATTGCAAAACATTCAAAGTAAACTTCATTTTAAATCTCTTATTAATATAAATTAATATTGCTTTAAACATAAAGAGGCAGGTTTGACTTACAAACCTGCCTCTTATGAATAAATGTTCTATTGGAATTTCTCAGTCAATAATTTTTATTTTATTAAGAACTGATTCAATTTTATTTGCTTTTATTTTATTAAAGACATCTTCATTACCTTGCTCATACCGGCATATTCTAATTTGTAATAGTAAACTCCACTCGCTAAATTAGAACCGTTAAATGTAATTGAATAGTAACCTGCCGTCTTGAAATCATTTACTAATGTTGCGACAGTTTTACCATTAAGGTCATATACAATTATCCTTGCATTTCCGTCCTGTGGCAATGCAAAGTCAATCTTCGTTGATGGATTAAAAGGATTCGGATAATTTTGTGACAGCTCAAATTTATTAGGTAAAGCAACTTGGACTTCATTGTTCAATGCAAAGTACTGATAGTTTCCGTTCAGGTCAATTTGTTTCAGCCTGTAATTATATTTACCCGAGTTTACATTCCTGTCAATGAAGGTGTAGTTCTTAGGCTCATTTGTCGTTCCGTTTCCGGCAACATTTCCAACCCTTACCCATTGATTTGCATTAAGAATTGTTCTCTCTATATCAAATCCTGAATTATTAACTTCCATTGAAGTTGTCCAGTCTAAGGTGACATTCTTTTTGTCTATTGTCGAACTGAATGCACTGAGCTCTACAGGTAATGGATTTTCCCATAGTTTGAATACTGTATCAGCTAAACTTCCTGTGGTACCTATTATTGTGTCTCTTCCTGCAATCGTACCGACATAACAATATTGTGCTACGCCGCTTACATTAGTAAATGCAAATCCGGCTCCCGGGTTCGCACCTTCTCTCATAAAGTCAACTCTTATTCCCTGAAGCGGTGCACCGTTCTGATCTAAGACCAATGCGTCAACGCAGTGCTGGGTATTGATTGGATTGGTTGCATTCTTTGGTGTTATATCAAGGCTGGAAACGGTTGCGATCTGAGAAAGCGATCCTCCTCCAGGATATCCGTAAGAATCAAACGAATCATATCCGTATACAAAACACCCGAACGGAAGCGAGCCCGAAAGATTATGTGAGCCTAAAGCTACCGGTAATTGTGCTCCTGAAAAACCTGAAACTCCGATTGGTGTGTAGCTGAGAGCAGGTACAGGAACTCCGTCCAAAGTCATTGTTCCGACAATTGCATTTGGAACTACGACATTGATAAAGTTTTGTACAAATCCCGATGCAGGAGTTGTCACTGTATATGAAGCTAGAAATTGTTCAAACGGAGGAATAAGCATCATGAAAGGATCTGAAACAACATT
>JBBRTN010000201.1:0-4762 GCA_038244395.1 Ignavibacteria bacterium | reverse complement strand
AAGGGACTGAGCAGGTCGCAGCAGGGTACGTAATTTACGGCTCAAGCACAGTGCTTGTTTATACAACAGGGGAAGGCGTTCACGGCTTTACACTGGATCCTTCCGTAGGTGAATTTCTTTTATCAAACGAAAATATTATCACACCAAAAAAATCCAAGACGTTTTCGGTAAATGAAGGGAATTTTTGTAAATGGAGCAACGGAATTAAAAAATACATTTCCTATCTCAAGGAGATTGACACTGCAACGCAGCGACCGTATTCCTCGAGATATATCGGCTCTCTGGTCGCTGACTTTCACAGAAACTTACTGTACGGAGGAATATTTATTTATCCATCCGACCTTAAGAATAAAAGCGGAAAGCTTCGGCTCATGTATGAAGCGAATCCCCTGAGTTTCATTATTGAACAAGCGGGAGGAAGAAGCACAGACGGAGAACGAAGGATACTTGAAATAGAACCAAAGAGCCTTCACCAGAGAACACCGTTATTTATCGGGAGCGAGGAAGATGTACTTCAGATTGAAAAATTTCTTTCGGAGGAAAAATCATCTTAAATCTAAAATATTAATAGGCTGCGGGCTCGTTCATTAAATTCATTTTCCTTAATTGCTGGAGATTGCTTTCATCAACGTTCAGCTCTAAATAAACCGAGTTATCATACCTTTCAAGTTTCAATTTTTCAAACAATTTCGATGAAGGCATCTTTTCTTTTCCTGCAGAGCTCAGCCTTGCGACTGTTATTACACCGCTCAAAATACTGCGGAGGTATTTAGCAGACTCATCGCTTATGCATTCTCCCTGGACTAAAAACTTAATGTCTTCACCCATATCCGCAGAAAACGAAATTGAGCTTAATTGCTTGTACAGATTTTCTATCGTAAGTTTTTCTTCCTTCTGTGTTGTATCCTGCGTTAATTTCTGTGCTGAATCCTGCGTTAAATTCGGTGTTGAATCCGAAACAGTGGAATCCATACTCAATGAATCTTCTTCAGGGAATCTTGAATCTGAAGTAGACTCGACAAAATTCTGGAAGATACCTCTTATGAAAATTTTCTCCGTAGAAACCATCCATAAATTATCCTTGTAAATAATATCCTGTATAGATTCGAAGACTTTCTGATTCAGCAGCAGTCCGGTTACAGCGGTGTCTTTTGTTTGAATCATGACATCTATTTGTTTCAGATAATTACTTGCGCAAATGGTGAAGTCATCTTTAAAAAAGAAGTATAGCCCGTTATCATTTTTGATATAAATCTTTATACCGTCTGCATTTTTGGTTATTGAAAATATGCTGTCGGTAGCCAGGTACTCATTCAGTTTATTCCTGTCGAATATTCCCTTGAGGACAATCGCATTCTCGCCGAACCAGGAATTTGAATAATAAAGTTCATCCAGTCCTTCCGAGACTGAAGCTCCGGTAGCCATCTTGAATGTATTGAGCAGGCTGCCGAATGTTTTCTCGGCATTTATCAGTGTATCCGAAATATTTTTTTTCCAGAATTCAGTTCTTCTCATGGACTTAAAATTAAGATACATTACAAACTGCGGATTTTCCTGGAGGAGATTAAGATTCGCATGGACAGACAGCGGAAGAGGCTCCGGCTGCGGCTTTATACTGCATCCGGAAGCTATTAAAAACAAAACAGCGGTACATTTAAGCAGATACTTATTCAAATTAAAAATCAAAATTTAATTACCGGAAATTTTTTGGGTCCGAAGTTTTAATAATCCTTTTTCTTAAAATAAAAGACTGAGACAGATAATGTAACGAGCATAAAGAGAACTGATGAATACACCGGCATATAAGATTTTACCGGCTCGCCGGTAATAATATTCATTGCAATTGTATTTATATCGGTGGGTTTCGGTAATATGTAATAGATGAAATTAATAATAAATCTAATCGTATCGGAATTAACAAAACTGAATATGGTGCTTTCACGGTTAGCCAGTATTCCGCAAAATATGGTTATGAAAAAACTCACGATTATTGATAAGATGGTGCTTTGGGACAAAAGACCAATCAGAATTATCAGGCTGTAGATAACTGCAAAAGAAAGTGTAAACCAGAATATCGAGTAAAGAAATTCGAAATGCCAGTACCCGGATTTTAAGGAAAGTATCAGCCAGATCGAGCCGATTAAATATACAAGGCTTGAAAAAATAAATATTACTCCTCCAAAAAATTTCGCGAGAATAATTTCGGCTCTCGAAACAGGCTTGGACAAAAGCAGGTCAATACTGCCTTTCTCAAGCATCGAAGGAATAAAAGAAGAAACTGAAATGTAGCAGAACGTAATGATCGGAATGTATGAAAGGCTAAGCATCAAAACTTCTATCCCGATAAGAACCTGTTTCATTCCGTCTTTGCCTGAAGACTCCATCATATCAACAGTGCCCTCGACCGAGTCAAGATTCACAAAAAGTAAAAACATGAGTATTACAAATGTAGATATTGCAAAAAAACCAATGAAGATTTTTTTTGCGAAGGCTTCGCGGAAAGTGCTGAATAATAAAGTTAGGAAAATCATATATTAATTCTGGCTCCCGATTAAGTTGATAAACATATTTTCGAGCGTGTTCTTTTCCCTGTTGATGCTGTGTATCATCACATTATTCTGACGAAGGAAATCTATTATCTTGTTCAGTTCTTCGATACTGCCGGTATTGTAAAAAAATTCATTACGTCCGTTAATTGTCGCTTTAAAATTTCCCAGCAATTTATTCAAAACATTTTCTTCAATATCGGAAGTAATGAATTTATAATTATCGGATACTGCCGTGATATCGTCCACTCTGCCTGACTTTACCAGCGAGCCTTTATTTAAAATAGCAACCCTGTCACAAATGAGTTCGACTTCGCTGAGTAAATGCGAATTCAAAAAAATCGTTGTCCCCTGCTGTTTTAAATTATTCAGTATGTCCCTGATTTCTTTTCTTCCTATCGGGTCGACGCCGTCAGTAGGCTCGTCCAGAAAAATCAGCTCCGGACTGTTCAACATTGACTGAGCGAGTCCCAGTCTCTGAAGCATTCCCTTTGAGTATTTTTTAATTTTTGTCTTTCTCCATTTTTCCATGTCGACAAGTTTTAGATATTCATTGGCTTTTTTCCTGACCTGGGAATTTGTCATGCCGCCGAGTTTTCCGAAGAGAAATAACACCTGCTCGCCGGTAAGATAATTTGGGAACTTGTGGTTTTCAGGAAGGTAACCGACTTTCATTTTGTATGAATCATCTGAAATTTCCTTTTGGAAAATTTTTATCTCGCCGCTTGTCCTGTGTGTTATACCGAGGAGAATTTTAATCAGAGTCGTTTTTCCCGCGCCGTTTGGTCCGAGTAGTCCGAATATTTCGCCACTCTCCACCTCCAGTGAAAAATTATTCAAAGCATTTATTTTTTCTTTTGAAAAAGCTTTTGAAATATATTCTTTGGATAAATTTTTCGTAGTGATTACATTCATATCTTGAATATTATTTGGAATATTATTTGTTTGAATTTACTCTCTCGTCACTTTTCATTGCTTCAATTACATTGATCAAATGTTCATCCAGCCCCAGGCCTATATCTTCCGCACCGTTTATGATGTCTTCACGGCTTACATTTTTCGCAAATGCCTTATCTTTCATTTTCTTTTTAATTCCTTTCGGCTCGACTTCATTAAGCCCGCCCGGTTTCATGAGTGAATAAGCCATTATAAATCCTGTGATTTCGTCGCAGGCAAAAAGATGTTTCGCCATAAAAGATTCCCTCGGGACATCAGTCCTGTCGGGATATGCATGTCCAAGGACGGCATCAATAATTTCCCTGTCATAGCCTGCATTTTCAAGAATCGGGACGGCGGTATTTGGATGAGTGTCGGGATACAGTTCCCAGTCAAGATCATGAAGCAAGCCCGCAGATGCCCACCTGTCTTCGTCTTCACCCAGTTTCTTCGAATAAAATCTCATTGCAGATTCGACAGCATAACAATGCTTTTTTAAATTTTCGTTCCTGATATATTCGTTTAGTAAGTTTTCGGAGGTTTTGAAATCGGGCATTTATATTTTAATATAAAATTTAGGTGTAAGCGGATTTTATTTTACTATAATATAATAAAGTTACGCAAGACAATATATTATAAAATACTTTATGTTATGGCTTAATCACGATTTCGTTTGATAATTCATTTTTGTCATCATTACTGACGGGAAATTCCTTTACCAGCACGTCGCCGACTCTGCCGAGACCGGACAGTATTCCTTCAAGATATTTTTCTTCTGAAAAATATTTCTTAATTCCGTTTGATATCTCATCCCAGTGAACAGGCTGTATCTTTGAATTTATTCCTTCATCGGCAATGAATTCAAATTTTCTTTCATTGAATATTATAAATATCAAAATACCGGTTTTATGTTCGGTCTTGTCGATCCCCAGATTAAAAAATTCTTTCAAAGCTACTTCTCTGGGTGTACTCTTTTTTTCACGAAATCCTCTCTGCTTCTTAAAACAAATGCGAATCTCTCCGGAGGTTTTCGCTTCTATTTCTCCGATTTTTCCGACAATCTTTTCTAACGAATCATCCGATAAATATTCCGTAATAAAATTTTTCCTTTTCATATTTAAATAATAAATATTAAATAATAAATATTAAACTGCACGGCATTCTCACCAGCTGCCGCTTGCTCCGCCGCCGCCGAAAGAACCGCCGCCGCCTGAAAATCCGCCGCCGCCTCCGCCGCCGCCAAATCCACCACCACCGCCAAATCCGCCCCAACCTCCGTT
>JBBRTN010000200.1:0-4791 GCA_038244395.1 Ignavibacteria bacterium | reverse complement strand
TTAAATTTTCAAAATTTGAAATCACGGCAACGGTGGCAAGGCAATTATGAGTTGCCTTGATATTTACTTTGGGAAGAATTTTCAGATTAACAAAAACACTTTTTTTAAACTCCAGATAGCTCTCTTCGGTTTTCTCCGTCAATGCCTTATACATCAGGTAATAAATCATTACATGAACGGAGTTATAATCAGGTGTTACCGGAATCGACTTTACTATATCGTCCAGACCTGGAGAAATCAGATTTAAAAATTTTACAGCAATATATTTCCGGGAATCTGTATTTTCTTTGGAACTGATGGACAGAGCATCGTTATAAGCTCCGAATAATTTTATTAGAAAACCTGTAATAAGTGAAGAATCCCGGCTCACCTGCAATTCCTCCAGTCTGTAATTTTGCTCGTACTGATGGTGATAGAAATATTTCATGTAATACATAGTATTAACATGATTAATGTGATCACATATGTTCTGTACGTTAGCATTGATAATCTTAAGATCAGGCTCCAGGTTTAATGAATTATATTTATTCTTGTAAATTTTATTCAGTCTACGGTCAAGCATTGAGCTCATCAGATATTCATTCTGTTTATTTTCGTCAATGTTCAATTTCAGATTTATGATGAATTGTTCGACAAGCTTGTTAAGATCAAAGATCAGATTTTTCATTATACCGTAATTATATTCTTTCGTTTGAAATATTGCTTTCCAAACGTTCTCCTTCTCAAGATTTACATTTGAAAATTCCGGCGAATATTTCTTAACCTCAAGAAATAATTTTACTACATTTTCTTTTTTGTTAAAATAAGGCGATCTGACAAAGTCTTCAAACTTTATCATTTCCTGTTTTGAGAATGTGCGGATGATTTCGAGAAGTGAGCTTTTGATCATAAATATCTTCCTTAAGTTTTCTTTCTTATGAAATTTAAAGCTGATGAATAAGAAAGTTAATTAATTTTTGTTTCGATTCCGGCTTAAAATAATATATTTATTTAATAAAAGTAAGTATCAAGCAGTGTAAATCGACAAAAAGTTTCTTTTGAAACTCAGGATACAGTACATATTTTTGTATCAGTTTAAAAAACATTAACCTAAGGAGAAAAAATGTTTAAAGTCAAATTAGTAATCTTAATCTTTACATTAACAACCCTGATTAGCTTTTGTAATGCGTATTCTCAGGAAAAAGTAAAAGTAAATAAAAATGAGTTTGCAATTATTCAAACAGATGAAGAAATAAATCCTCAGACAAATTTATTTAAACTTCACAAGAGTGCTCCGACGAATTATGATAATGTGACAATTATCGAATTCGAACTCGGCGAAGAGGCAAATGTATTACTTACAGTCTGTAATCCGAAAGGTGAAGTTATTGAAACACTTGTGAATGAGATTATGGATGCCGGAGATTATAAAGTTAATTTCAAATTTTTCAACGCAATTGTCCCGGGTGAACTTACATATAAATTGGAAGTTAAGGGTATTTCCGGTGTGAAGAATATGTTTGCGGTGAAGTAACGAAAGATGCTATAGGTCAAACCTGTCTTAGACAAGCAGGAGTGAAACTCAGAAGAGCAATTAAAATTAGCAATTAATCAATTCATATAGTCTATTTTCTAAACTAAAAAAATAAAGACATGAAAACATTAAAAAACAAACAAACAAGATCACAGATCACTGTACTTAGTAATAAAGATCTGATGGAAAAACCTTCACCTTATCCTACTTACCCGGTTCTCGGAAGGATGGCAAAAGGTCTGGGATTAGAAATTTTTTCAGACAAGATTGAAATTGGTTTTGTATTAAATGCTCATACCCCTGTAGCAATTGGAATGGCAAATTTGAATGTTCCAATAGGTAAATACACGACTGTAAAGGACTACGATCCTCCTCCTTATTATTATGAATTTTTTCAATTGCCATTTTTTGCGGAAATGATAGATGCAGAATGGGGAAAAGTAACAATAAGATTTGTTCGAGGATTTCTTTTACAGGACGGAATTATTTTTATAAGAGTAGGAGGCGTTTTTAATTCGCTGATGGGAAATGGATATAATATTTTTGATGGCAAATCCAATCATCCTGTTCCCTCCAACCACGGGCCAAATGATAATGGAAAATTTATTGCCCAAACAATACCGGTACATATACAAAAATCTTTAAATCATTCTGCTTTACTTGATATTACAATTACGAGCTCTCTGTCAAGCTGGAAATTTTTTGATGCTAAATATAGTCCGTTATCAATTGCCAGGTAAAGATTAAAAAATAAAATAACAAGGTGTGAATAGCGAATAGTGATAGAAAAAATTTTAATTCATAATTCGTAAATTCGTAATTATTAATTGGTCTTTAAAATAGCCCGTGAATTTGTACGCGAACTCATTCACTTAATTGCATCGCCGGTATGCAGGGCTGTTTTAAATTTTTAGAAAATGGAAAGTTATAAATTACATAGTAGAGTCACAAACAATTTTGTTATTGGATCCCCGACAGAAGCACCCGGAGATGGCAATTGGGTCTCCAAGTTTTCTCTCTCCTCATTTCCCTTACACAAAAAAAATATTATCCATAACTTTGCATTGCAAAATAGAATTTTATGGATATTAAATTTCTCAAAGGCGTCGGTGAAAAACGAGCGGAAGCGTTTTCTAAGATCGGTATTAATACTTTAGACGATTTTCTGAATTTCATTCCGCGAACTTATTTAAAAAAAATATTCATCCGGGAAATTGATAAGCACGCTGATGATAATGTAATTGTTTCCGGAGAAATCATTGATGTCGTCTATCCACGAAAGAGCAATCATCCTTTACAGGTAATCTTAAAAGATAAAACCGGCGCGATAGACATTCCGGTATTCGGGACGAGTGAATTCCGTTCGAAGCAGTTCAGATTAAATGAAAAGTTTTTATTCTGGATAAAGGTGGATAAGGAAAATTTCACTTCACGTGAAAAGATAAGCTATCGTGACCATCTCAAGCTCAATGAATACGATGCTTTTGAGAAAGACTTTCTAAAATATAAATTCTACCCCCTGTATGAATTATCCGGCATTCTGAAGAAGACCTGGATAAAACCGATGCTGCTTTCAAAAATTGTATTCAATGCATTCAGGACTTTATTGCTTTCAAACCCGGATTATATCGAAGAGACTCTGCCGGAAGAAATTTTAAATGAATATAATCTCATCAGCAGGAAGGAAGCGATACTAAGGATTAACTTTCCCGTTGACATGCCTGACGTTGAAATTTCCCGTAAGCGCCTGGCGTTTGAAGAATTATTTTATCTCGAGCTTATACTTGCATTGAAAAAAAAATCCATTCAGAATGAGAAGAAAGGAATTAATTTTAATAAAGGTATTAAAGAGCTTACCCAAAAGTTCAAATCAATCTTGCCATATGAATTGACAGGCGCGCAGAGAAAAGTAATAAACGAAATTTATCTCGATATGAAATCCGATAAATGCATGAACCGCCTTTTGCAGGGTGATGTGGGAAGCGGCAAGACAATAGTCGCCGCATTTTCAATGCTGATCGCAATTGAAAACGGTTACCAGGCTGCCTTTATGTGCCCGACTGAATTACTTGCCGAGCAGCATTATAAGACAATTTCAGAACTGATGAAACCGCTGGATATTAAAGTAACTTTACTTGTCGGCGGTCAGAAGAAAAAATTACGGGACGAAATTCTTTATGACATAAAAGAAGGCAGAGTGAATATAATAATCGGAACGCATGCATTGATACAGGAAAAAGTCGAATTTAAGAATCTTGGATTTGCAGTAATAGATGAGCAGCATAAATTCGGAGTGATGCAAAGGGCGAAGCTCAAGGAAAAAGGTTTTAATCCCGACATTCTTGTAATGACTGCGACACCGATACCGAGAACTCTTTCGATGACATATTACGGCGACCTCGATGTTTCCATTATTGACGAGCTTCCAAAAAACCGGATACCCGTAAAGACTGCATTGAGAAAGGAAGAAGATAAGAATAAAATTTATGTCTTTGTAAGAGAAGAGATAAAAAAAGGCAGGCAGGTTTATATAATTTTTCCTTTGATAGACGAATCTGAAAAGCTTGACTTAAAGTCTGCAGAAGAGAATTATAAAATCATTAAGAACAATATCTTTCCTGAACTTAACGTCGGGATGGTTCATGGAAGAATGTTATGGTATGAGAAAGATGAAGTAACCGAAGAATTCAGAAAAGGAAAAATAAATATTCTTGTTGCGACCACTGTAATCGAAGTAGGCATTGACATTCCAAATGCAACGGTAATGATCATCGAAGAAGCCCAGAGATTCGGGCTTTCCCAGCTTCACCAGCTCAGAGGAAGAGTAGGGCGCGGAGCTGACCAGTCTTATTGCGTTCTCATTGCGAAACATCTTAATGAAGATTCTGCGAAACGACTGAACATATTATGTGAAACTACTGACGGATTTAAAATTGCAGAAGCGGATATGGAGATACGCGGACCGGGTGAATTCTTCGGAATACGTCAGTCAGGCATGCTGAATTTTTCCTGCACTGATTTAAATAAGGATAAAGATGTTCTTGAAACTGCAAGAAAAATAGCATTCAGGATTATTGACGAAGACCCGCAATTAAGAAAGCCGGAACACGGAGTAATTAAAAAAGCATTTTCAAAAAATTACGGCAATTCTTTGTATTTGATGGAAGTTGCCTAAGGTCCGATAAAATGTTTTCACCCATTCTGAATTCTAAATTGTAAATTGTGAATTGTACATTGTACATTGTACAATTGAATATTTATGTAATAATTATCTTTTA
>JBBRTN010000199.1:0-4792 GCA_038244395.1 Ignavibacteria bacterium | reverse complement strand
TGATTTCAAATTTACATTTACAAACAACACTAATCCGAAAAGAAAAAAAATAATATTAATTCTTATAGAGCAGCTTAAACAGATTGGTATACAGGCAGGTATTCAGGAATATGAATGGTCCGTATTTCTGGATAAAATAAAGAAGCATGATTTTGATGCCTGCTTTGCGGGATGGCAGCTTTCAGTAACGCCGGATGATCCTTATCAGATTTATCATTCGTCACAGTCAATCGGGGAGGGAAGCAATTATATCAGCTATAATAATCCTGAAAGCGATAGACTTCTGGAGGAGAACAGGCTTGAGTTTGATGATATTAAAAGGATGGAGATATTGAAGAAATGGCAAAAAGTGATTTAGGATGATCAGCCGGTTACATTTTTATGGAGTGAGCCTGTAAGATATCTTTACAGCGACAGATTCAGAAATTCAAGATGGTATGCCTATCCCGATTCACCTTTGCTTAATGAGTGGTGGGTACAGGGCTCCAGGCAGATGTATAAAAACTGACACTGTATAATAAATATAAAACCGGAATCATGCAATTATTTCGTAATCATAAATTTACATTGGAATTAACAAGATTCTTTAGCATATTCGCAAAAATCAATCAACCCTTTTTAATAAAACTAATCTTATTTGAAATGATAAAAGTCAACATTACATCAAGGCATTTTAAGGCTCATGAAACCCTTCAGGATTATATAAAAAACGAAGTCGAAACTTTATCAAAATATCACGAAGAAATTCTTCATACCGATGTAATACTTTCATTCGAAAAATCAATGAACAGTGTAAAGAACTGTGAAATCATAGTAAAGCTCAAAGACAAAATATTAACCTCAAAAGAAAGCACTGACGATTTTGTAAAATCAATTGATAAAGCGCTGGACAAAATCGAAGCGCAAATATTGAAATACAAAGATAAACACAAAGCCGAAAAACACGACATGAAAAAGGAAATAATTAAAACAGTCTGACATTGGCACACAGATTTGAGAACATAAAAAGAATAAAGAAAGAATATATTTCCGTAGATTTTTTTTTTAGTGAATGCGGGGAAAGATTTAAATTAAAGAAGCTTTCCTTAAAAGATATTAATCCGGAAAAAATAATTTCAGAAAAAGATATTCACAGACCAGGGCTGGCGCTGGCAGGTTATGTTGACCTTTTTACTTTTGACAGAGTTCAGGTATTCGGTAATACTGAAATGCGTTATCTCAAACAACTCAATGATGCAGAAAGGAAAAAGACCTTAGAAAGATTTTTTTCCTTCAATGTGCCGTGTGTTGTTATTACAAATGATAATGAGATTCCCGAAGAGATGATAAATTTAGCAGACAAAAATGAAATATCAGTTTTTAAAACTCCATATCCTACAACACGGTTTTCATATTTTATAAGTGATTTTCTTGATGATCAATTCTCAAATCATGCAATATTACATGGTTCATTCGTTGATGTTTACGGGCTCGGGCTGCTTTTTACCGGGAAATCCGGAATAGGAAAAAGTGAAATTGCCCTTGACCTCATCGAGCGCGGTCACAGGCTTGTAGCCGATGATGTAGTGGTAATAACTAAAAAAGGAGAGGGAGTTTTAATGGGATCAGGTACTGCATTGTCCCAGCATATTATGGAGATACGCGGGCTTGGGATTATAGATGTCCGGACTATGTTTGGAATAAGATCAATAAGATTTCAGAAACGGGTGGAAGTAATAGTGGAGCTGGAAGACTGGGACAGGAATAAAGCTTACGACCGGACAGGACTGGATAATTCAACAATAAATCTTCTCGGAGTAGAGACAGAGTTAATAAAATTACCTATTTTTCCGGGGAAGAACATTACTGTTATAGCCGAGGTAATTGCATTGAACTATTTATGCAAGCATTACGGTTACAATGCAGCCGAAGAGTTTAAGAAAAGAGTTGAAGAAAAAATAAATTCTAAATCAAAAAAGAATTTTATGAAGTCTAATGATGGCAGGCTAGAAAGAAATACAGAATATTTCGAACACGATTTTGAATAGAGCTTTTAAATAACAATTAAACCCTCGACACAGTATAAAAAACAAACGATTATTAATTAAAAAAATTACCAGGATGAAAAAAGTAAATTTTTTATCAGTCGCACTTTTTCTTTGCGGGTGCCTTCTTATAGGTTCCTGCGGAAGAAAGAAGGAAGAGACCACTAAAAACACCGATGGTTCAAAATTCCCAATTACACAACTTACACCGCCTGAAACAAAAGATGCAGCCACAGGAGACTGGCTCATAAGACAGGAAATGTCAGATGCCGAAAAATTAAATCCTACAGTTACAAATGACGCGTCTGCTCAGAGTATTTATATTTATATTTATGAAAACCTTCTTGATATCAACAGGGAAAATTACGAGTTATCTCCTGTGTTAGCAAAATCACTTCCGGTATTGAGTGACGATCATTTATCCTACACATTTGACCTTAAGGATAACGTTACATTTTCCGATGGAAAACCTTTCACAGGCGAAGATGTTATATTCACAATGAAAACTATTAAAAATCCTTTTACAGATGCTCAGGCGCTGAGAAATTATTTTAATGATGTGAAAAGCGTAGAGCTTGTAGATGGGGATAAGTACAAGATAAAGTTTACAATGTCGAAGCCGTATTTCAAGGCAATCGAAATGATAGGAGGAATGTCCATTACACCGAAACATATTCTCGACAAAGACGGGATGAATGATAAATTTACCTGGCAGGACCTTGATGCAGCGCAAAAAAGTCTTGACCCGAAAAAATATCCTGACATGCAGAAGTATGCGGATTTTCTTAATTCACAGGAAGTTTCCCGCGATCCTAAATATGTTATCGGGACTGGTCCTTATGTTTTAGATAAATGGATAACAGGACAGTCTGTCACGTTACAAAGAAATGATAATTACTGGGATAAAAAGGATAAGCCCAATTATCCGGAAAAAATAGTTTTCAAAACCATACAGGACCAGAACGCAGCTGTAGTAGCTGCAAAGAATAAAGAAACAGATTATATGTATGTAATACAACCGATAGATTTCGTTGAGAATATAAAAAATCCCGAGGAGTTTGATCTGAAAAAAGCATTGGTAACGGAGCCGGGCTATACCTTTATTGCATGGAATAACAAGAACCCGATATTCGCTGATAAAAATGTAAGATGGGCACTAAGCTATGCGATTGACAGGCAGTCGATTATTGACAAAATAGTTTACGGAATGGGTACACTGGTAAGCTCGCCTGTATTTCTAAAAAGTAAATATTATAATACTGATCTTCCTGAAATCAAATACGATCCTGAAAAAGCAAAACAGCTTTTATCGGATGCCGGATGGAAAGATACGGACGGCGACGGAATTTTAGATAAAGTCATTGACGGAAAAAAAACCGATTTTAAATTTACCTTTATCAATAATAATAATCCCAAGAGAAAAAAAGTGGTGCTTATAATTATTCAACAACTGAAGCAGCTTGGAATTCAGGCTGATCTTCAGGATTATGAATGGTCAGTCTTCCTGGATAAGACAAAAAAACACCAGTTTGATGCGTGCTATTCGGCATGGCAGCTTAATGTTACCGCAGAGGATCCTTATCAGATCTGGCATTCTTCACAGGCCGAAGGAGAAGGAAGTAATTTTATAAGTTACATAAATCCGGCTAGTGATAAGCTGATTGAGCAAAACAGGACTGAATTTGATGAAGCAAAGAGAATACAGATATTAAAGGAATGGCAGAAAATTATTTATGATGACCAGCCTGTGACCTTTTTATGGGCAGAGCCTTCAAGATATGTTTACAGTGACAGGTTCAAGAATACAAGATGGTATGCATATCCAGATTCGCCTTTAATGAATGAATGGTGGACACCACTGCCTAATCAAAGATACAGAAATTAAATTTATATAATTACCTGCTGCAAAGTTTTTTGCGGCAGGTTATTTTTTTAAGGCAACAGAATTTTTAGAATCTAATAATCTTACAATCCCAAAATGTCAAGCTATGTAATTAAAAGAATACTACTTTTTATCCCAACTCTTATTATCATAACGATAATAACATTTCTGATCTGCCGTTTGGCTCCGGGCGATCCCACAGAAATGAAGTTAGGTCAGACTGGCGAGGGGACGCAAAAAGCAGATGCTAAAAATCAGATGACCGAGTAGGCAAAGGAATTTTATAAGAAAAAATTCGGACTGGATAAATCCCTGCCCATACAATATCTAATCTGGATGAAAAATATGCTGCAGGGAGATTTTGGAAATTCTTTTAAGGATGACAGGCCTGTGCTGGGTAAGATTATTGAGAGACTGCCGGTGTCTATTACAATCAGTTTCTTATCATTTATATTAATTTATTCAATAGCCATTCCTATAGGAATATACAGCGCAGCGAGACAATACTCATTTGTAGACAGGACAACTACTGTAATTTTATTTATACTCTATTCATTACCTAATTTCTGGGTAGCGACTCTGGCAATTGTTTTTTTATGCAATGTGGAGTTTATAAAAATATTTCCTACTTCGGGAATCCGCTCTGAACAATTTGATAGCTTTACATTTTTCGGAAAGTTCGGGGATTACTTCATGCATCTTTTTTTGCCGGTTGTAATTACAAGTCTTGGAAGTTTTGCATTTTTATCGCGACAGATGAGAAGTTCAATGCTGGAAGTAATAAGACAGGATTATATAAGGACTGCAAGAGCAAAAGGACTGTCGGAACGCAAAGTAATTATGAAGCATGCATTGAGAAACTCTATGATCCCGATAATTACCCTGT
>JBBRTN010000198.1:0-4798 GCA_038244395.1 Ignavibacteria bacterium | reverse complement strand
CCTTCAGGAATAATTGAATGGGTAAGGCTTTATAATGGTCCGGATAATATGTATGATTGTCTTCAGGGAATGACAATGGATAATGAGAATAATATTTATGTTGCAGGCAGAAGTCACAGCGAAGAGTCTGCGACAAATGATGATATTATTACTATGAAATATAACAGCGATGGACAGATGATTTGGTTTATGAAATATAACAGTGGTCAGGGCAGGAATGATTATGGAAATGCTATTGCGCTTGACGGGAAGGGAAACGTATTCACCTCAGGCTGGAGCGACGCAAATGGTCCCAATAATTTCATTGTAGTAAAATATTCAGCTGCCCAAGTTGTTGTCGACGCTATAACCAGTTTAAATCTGGATAACTTTCCAAATCCGTTCAACCCTTCCACTAATATATCCTTTAATCTCGCCAATTCCTCCTTTGTTAAATTAACCGTTTATGATATAGCAGGAAGACAGGTAAGAACGCTCTTGAATGAAAAGGTAAGCAGTGGAAATCACTCATATAGATTTGAGGCGGGAAATCTGAACAGCGGGGTATATTTTTATAAATTAGAAACAACATCAGATAATGGGGAACGCTCATTGATGACAAAAAAAATGATCCTTCTAAAATAAAATTCATTCTATCTCAAAACTAAAAAAATTATTATAACAATTCGGCTGAAAATGTTTTGAAGCAGTTCCGGGATTACCGTAACTGCTTTTTATTAAACTCCTATCTTAATTTTTTATTACAATCTATTTCCTTAATTTTGCCTTAACTAAATCATTTATCATTTCAATTATGTCAAAAAATAACAGGGAAGAAAAAAACATTACATCTCTCTCAAGGGAAAACAGAATTTTCAAACCCAAAAAATCTTTTTCGAAACAGGCGTACATAAAATCTTTTCAGCAGTATAAAAAATACTATGAAAAGTCCATCAAAGACCCCGAGAAATTTTGGGCAAAGATAGCGGAAGAGCTTCACTGGTTTAAGAAATGGGAAAAAGTCTTGCAATGGAAAGCCCCTCACTCGAAATGGTTTGTAGGAGGTAAGATGAATCTTTCCTATAACTGTCTCGACAGGCAAATTGAAAGCGGCAGGAAGAATAAAGTCGCATTATTTTTTGAAGGAGAATTTGGCGATACAAGGACACTGACTTATAATCAGTTGTATATTGAAGTATGTAAATTTGCAAATGTACTAAAAAATCTCGGGATAAAAAAAGGCGACCGAATTTGTATTTATATGCCGATGATCCCTGAAGCTGTTGTTGCAATGCTCGCCTGCGCGAGGATTGGCGCGGTTCATTCGGTAATTTTCGGAGGGTTTTCCGCTCATGCATTGGTTGACAGGATTACAGACGCGGAAGCATCAATGGTAATAACCGCTGACGGCGCATTCCGCAAAGGCCAGGTCGTACAACTGAAAAACAATGTTGACGAGGCAATCCCGAATTGTCCTTCGGTAAAAAATGTCATAGTAGTAAAACGGGTTGGCAATGAAATTCAATGGAATGAATTCCTAGATAAATGGTATCACACAGAAATGGAATCAGCCGGCGAAATTTGTCCTGCAGAAAAATTAGACTCGGAGCATCCATTATATATTCTTTATACAAGCGGCACGACAGGAAAGCCTAAAGGAATTCTTCATACTACCGGAGGATACTCGGTGCAGACTTATATTACCACCAAGTATGTATTTGATATTAAAGACAAAGATATTTTCTGGTGCACTGCGGATATCGGCTGGGTAACAGGTCACAGCTATGTTGTTTATGGTCCGCTGCAAAACGGCGCAACGGTTTTTCTGTATGAAGGAGCGCCTAACTTTCCAAACCCGGACAGGTTCTGGCAGATGATTGATAAATACAAGATTACAATTTTCTATACTGCCCCGACTGCTATACGGGCATTTATAAAATGGGGAAATCACTGGGTGGAGAAATATAAACTGAACTCTCTTCGTCTTCTTGGAACTGTCGGAGAGCCGATAAATCCGGAAGCGTGGATGTGGTATAATAAAATGATAGGAAAAGAAAAATGTCCGATAGTTGACACATGGTGGCAGACTGAAACCGGCGCTATAATGATATCTCCGTTGCCCGGCGCCACACCTACAAAGCCCGGCTCAGGTACACTGCCTTTCTTTGGAATAGAGCCTGAAGTAGTTGATAAGAAAGGAAAAAAAGTAGCCAAAGGAAGCGGTGGTCTGTTGATAATTAAAAAACCATGGCCCGGAATGCTGAGGACAATTTACAATGATGACGAGAGATATCAGAAACAATACTGGAGCGAGTTTCCGGGAATTTATTTTACGGGGGACGGAGCCAGAAGAGATAAGGACGGATATTTCTGGGTGATGGGCCGAGTGGATGATGTGCTGAATGTCAGCGGACACAGGCTGGGAACTGCCGAGATAGAGTCTGCGCTTGTTGCTCATATGAAAGTTGCTGAAGCCGCCATAGTAGGCAAGCCTGATGAAATTAAGGGTAATTCAATTTGCGCATTCGTAACTCTCGAGAGCAGTCATAGTCCTTCAGACGAACTTAAACAGGAATTAAAAGACTGGGTAGTAAAAGAAATCGGAGCACTTGCAAGACCGGATGAAATCAGATTTACTGATACTCTTCCGAAAACACGAAGCGGAAAGATAATGAGGCGCCTTCTGCGTGAGCTTGCTCACAGCGGAGATATCACAGGAGACGTGACTACGCTTGAGGATTATTCGGTACTGGAAAAACTGAGAGCCGAAGAGGAGGAATGATTTAAAATTTTAGCTTTAGAATTCATGAAGCCATATTTTTTTAAGAATGCTTTTCAGGTAAATATTATTTATAATTTTTGTCTAAGCAAGAGAATATCAAAGATGAAAAGATGAATTACGAATATACGGAAATTAAAATTTCCCAATATAAAAATCTGACAGAATTTTGGAATACCATTGATGAGATTGAATTAACAATCGGTGATTCAAAAGAATCACTAAAAAATTATCTGAAAAGAAATCCCGGTTTGAGCTACAGATGTATTAATAAAAAGGAAAAGAAAATCATCGGCACAATATTATGCGGACACGATGGAAGACGCGGATATATATATCATCTTGCTGTAGATAAAAAATACAGGGGAAATTCAATCGGAAAAATTTTAACAGAGCTCAGTATATCTAAGCTTAAATCCTCAGGGATTAAGCGCTGTATAATAATGGTAAAACAAATGAATAAATCCGGGAGTAGTTTCTGGAAAAAAATGAACTGGGAAAAGAGAGATGAGCTCATGATGTATTCGAAAAATCTATAGTTTCCTTTATGAATGCTAAACAACAAATCCCCCGGAAAATATTAATTCAAATCCGTGCTTGCCTCTTCGCTTAATTTCTTTTCGATGAATTAGCAGTAAAAAGAAACAAAATATTTTCTAAATTTCTTTTTAATAAAATGCTAATAAAGGAGTGAAATAAGGTATAAAATGCCTGTTAATCTTCCTCGTATCTTTTAAATTTTTCTAAAATTGGAATTATTTTTCTTTGACAAATAAAAAAAGATAACATATTTTTGAATCAATGGCGCAACGATGTATACAATTTTGTAAAAAATTATTTTCATATGCAAATCCACATTCATTCATCGTAGATCCGGCATAATTATCTGATTTTTTCCTGGAATGTCTTAATAAATAAATGTTAAAATTTATTTAAGATATTCTAATCTGCTATTTTGCATTTTTTTTAAAATAAATATATTCTTTTATTAACTAAATCAATTTGAAAATCATGAAAAAATTATTCTGTACTTTATTTCTAATTTCTATTTTCATTTCCAATGTATCTTTTTCAGCAAATGAATTATTCAGGTCAAGAGTTTCCGGAAGCTGGACAACCCCGTCTACATGGGAGATAAGTACGGACAACGGCGGAACCTGGAATACTTCAACAGTACTTTATCCTGTAGTAACAAGCGGGGCAACTACAGTAAGAAATACATATACGGTAACAATAAGCGCGGGCTTATTTCTCGGAATCGACCAGTTTACTGTCGAAAGCGGCGGGACATTGAGTCTTGGATCAGGATCAAGACTGACGATTAGCGGGGCAGGGCAGCAGTTATTATTATCAGGCACAATCAGCGGAAGCGGTTCAATAAAAACATCCGGAGCTCCGCAGTTTGAAATTAGAAACGGAAGTTCATTTAATGCTCCGCTTGTATTGGATTCGGGAGATGTTACAATAATAAATACAAATGGTCCGAATATAGCTGAAATAAGAGGAACAATTTCAATTTCTTCCGGACGTAATCTTAATGTCAACGGCGGAGGTTATAGTGTCAAAGCTTATAACAATGTGACAAACAGCGGATTGATCAGCGGAAGCGGTTCTGCCTTCATTATGAGAGGAAGTACTTTTACAAATACCGGTACAATTAATTCAACTACATTTAGTTTTGATTCTACAACTTTTTTAGACGGAAACGGAATATGGAACAGCACTAATATAATTATTAATCCAACAGGAAATGTAACAATCAATGATACTGTAGTTTTTGGTAGAACAGCTACTGTGAATGTTTTTGTTAATGCAGGCGGAAAAATAAACGGAGTCGGTCAGTATTTGCTCTTGGATGGTACTCTTGCACAGGTTAACATGTTAGTAAACGCGAACGGTACGGTAGGAAATTCAGGCTCTACAAATGTTCATACAA
This sequence comes from Ignavibacteria bacterium, assembly GCA_038244395.1. GTDB lineage: Bacteria > Bacteroidota > Ignavibacteria > Tepidaquicellales > Tepidaquicellaceae > JAGPCH01. The sequence continues at coordinate 104 of JBBRTN010000198.1, read as the reverse complement.
GAGGAAACGTATCAATAAATATTCACAACGGCGGAATATTCAATGCTACTCTGAATGTTAAAACAGGAGTCACAACTACTTTAAATGATAACGGTCCTAACATT
>JBBRTN010000197.1:0-4798 GCA_038244395.1 Ignavibacteria bacterium | reverse complement strand
TATTTGGAACTCACCTTGGGAATTATTAACGCTGTAATCAGTTATTTCATTGCTATTACAAGAGTATTTTTTTAGCTTACCGACTTATTTAATTTATTTTAAAAATTGTATAATAATTTACCTGAAAATATATTTCTGCCGGATTTAGAAAAGGAAATCCTCGCATTCTGGAATAAAGACGATACTTTTGAGAAAAGTATTTCATCAAAAGAAGGTAAATCTACATTCACATTTTATGACGGACCTCCAACTGCTAATGGCATTCCGGGTATTCATCATGTCATCTCGCGCACCATAAAAGATTTAGTCTGCAGGTATAAGGCAATGAGTGGATTTCAGGTCTACCGCAAGGCGGGCTGGGATACACAAGGCTTGCCTGTAGAAGTAGAAGTAGAAAAGAAACTCGGCATCAAATCGAAAGCTGAGATAGAAAAATTCGGAAGCATTGCTTTTAATAACGCTTGCAAGGAATCTGTATTTACATATCTCAGGGAATGGGAAATACTTACCGAAAGAATGGGATACTGGGTAAATCAAAAAGAGGCTTATGCTACATTTCATAATGATTATATTGAATCTGTCTGGTGGGCGCTCAAGAAATTCTTTGACTCAGGCATGATATACAGAGGTTATAAGATACTTCCTTTCTGTCCCATCTGCGAATCTCCCTTATCAACACATGAAGTTGCCCAGGGCTATCAGGATTTAAAAGACCCTTCTGTATATGTTAAATTTAAAATTACTTCGGGTGAATTTAAGGACTCGGATTTTTTGGTCTGGACTACAACACCGTGGACATTGCCTTCTAATGCTGCACTTGCAGTTAACCCGGAGTTTACTTATGTGAAAATAAAAACCGAAAAGGATGAGAACTTAATTTTAGCAAAAGAAAGACTGCCGGTTATCAAAGATGAATATAAAATAGAAAAAGAAATTAAGGGAAAAGATTTAGAGTTCACAGAATATGAAAGACTGTTTGATTTTCTTAAAGATGATAAGAAAGCATTTTACGTTACGCTTGGAGATTTTGTAACAATGGAAGACGGGACAGGGATTGTCCACACAGCGCCTGCATTCGGAGAGGATGATTATCAGGTCGGATTAAAATATAATCTGCCTGTATTCAAGGCAGTCGGAAAAGACGGCTTGTTTATTGACAAAGTCATTCCGTACAAAGGGAAGAATTTCAAAGAAGCTGATCCGGACATAATCCAGGATTTAAAAAATTCAGGACGCCTTTACAGAAAAGAAATGTTCGTTCATTCTTACCCTCATTGCTGGAGGCATCACGTGCCGCTCATGTATTATGCGACTGATTCCTGGTTTATAAAAACTACAGCATACAGAGAGAAGATGATTGCACTCAACAATACTATCAAGTGGCATCCGGAATCCATCGGCTCCGGAAGATTCGGTAAATGGCTCGAAGAAAACATAGACTGGGCAATATCAAGAAACAGGTTCTGGGGTACTCCTTTGCCGATTTGGTATTATACCGATGAAGAAGGAACACAGCATTATGAGTGCATAGGCAGCGTGAAAGAATTAAAAGACAGGTCTGCAAACTTTAAGAGCGTTTATAAAACTGATGAGTCCCTTGATCTGCACAAGCCATATATTGATGAAGTTACTATAAAGTCTGAAGACGGCAGAGAAATGAAAAGAGTCCCTGAAGTAATTGACTGCTGGTTTGACAGCGGTTCAATGCCTTTTGCGCAGTATCATTATCCATTTGAAAACGAAGAACTTTTTAAAAAAAATTATCCTGCAGATTTTGTCGCCGAAGGTTTGGACCAGACACGCGGATGGTTTTATACGCTACACGCAATCGGAACATTTCTCTTTGACAGAGAAGCATATAAAAACATAATCGTAAACGGCCTCATTCTCGATAAAAACGGCAAGAAGATGAGCAAGTCATTTGGGAACGTTGTTAACCCGATTGATTTAATGGGAAAATACGGCGCAGATGTTTTAAGATGGTATCTTATTTACTCATCCCCTGTTGGTAATTCAAAATTATTTATTGAAGATAATTTAATCGAAGTACAGAATAAATTTTTCGATACTATAATAAATACAGTCCGGTTCTTTATCCTTTATTCAAACATTGTGAAATTTGAATATATGGATTCGGCAAAAGTAAATTATGATAAGCGCGCCATAACGGATAAATGGATACTCTCAAAATTAAATTCATCAAAGAAGAAATATTTTGAACTGATGGATGACTATGACATTACTAAAGCAACAAGAATACTATATGACTTTACGATTGATGAGCTTTCAAACTGGTATATAAGAAGAAACAGAAAGCGTTTCAGAAATCCGGAAAACGAACTTGACAAATTATCTGGATATCAAACTTTATATGAGGTCATCATCGAACTTCTAAAGATGATTGCTCCTATTTCTCCGTTCCTTACCGAGAAAATTTATCTGACTCTTACCGACGATGACAAATCAATTCATCTGACGGAGTTTTCACCTCACGATTATTCATTAATCAGTCCGTCACTCGAAGATGAAATGAAACTTGCTCAGGATATAGTATATTTAGTGCGTTCAATCCGCGTCAAAAATAATCTGAAAACGAGACAGCCTCTTCGCCGGATATTAATTCCTGTTTTAAACACAAATGATAAACAGAAACTAATTAACGTTAAAGATATTATTCTGGAAGAAGTTAATGTTAAGGATCTGGAAATTATCGAGGGCGATTCGGAAATTATTGTTAAAAAAGCAAAACCAAATTTCAAATCAATCGGACCTAAGTTTGGCAAGGATGTAAAGAAAGTTCAGAAAATTATTACAGAGTTTTCATCTGCGCAAATCTCGGAAATCGAAAAGAAGGGCAAGCTTAGCGAGCAAGGATTTGACTTTGTGAAGGAAGATATTGAAATTTACACAAATAATATAGAGGGCTGGATAGTCGATACATACGGGGATCTGACGATTGCACTCGATACCATGCTTGATACTACACTTATAGAAGAAGGAATCGTAAGAGAATTTATTAACCGAGTTCAGATGTACAGAAGGAGCAATAATTTTGATGTAAGTGACAGAATAAAAATATATTACAGAACTTCTGATAATATTAGCAATGCTGTTAATAAAAATCTCGAATACATAAAATCAGAAACTCTCAGCGAGAGTGTTTCCTTAGCAAACGGTTTTGATTTTAATTTTTTTAATACCGAAATAAATGGAGAAGAAATAGAACTATATCTTCAAATAACAAATTAATTAATAAAGGAGCATAAATTGGCAAAAGTGAAATCTAAAACTTTATCAGACAAATCTGCGGCAGCCGGAAAGAAAACCAAAGTAAAGTCTAAAATAAAAAAGTCAGTTACTGAACAGTTAAATGACAAGAAAAAAATTAAAAATAAATCCAACGAAAAAAAGATTGCCAAGTCAGAGTCCGGGGTGAAAGTGAATCTCAAAATGACTGCACAAAGTGTTACTTCTTTAAAAACAGAACCTGATAAAGAAAGGAAAATAAAGAGATATAAATCGAATAAAAAAGTTAAATACAGTACGTCTGAATTAAAACATTTCAGGAATATAATTTTACACGAAAGAAAAGCCATCCTCGAAAGCGCCAAAGCAAACATGGATGCTCTGGTGGATAAAGACTCCGGTGAATACAAGGGAGACAATTTGACTTATTCATCACATATGGCTGAGCAGGGAACTGATGAAATGGAAAGAGAAAAAAATTATTTGTTTGTACAAAGAGACGAAAAATACCTGGGATATTTGCAGGATGCTCTTATGAGAATTGACCAGGGCACTTACGGCATTTGTGTTGACTGCAGGGACAAGCCGAAAAATATGTGCAGGACCTGCCCGCTTGTTGTAAAAGAAAGACTGGAGCTTGTTCCCATAACACAGCATTGTATCGAATGTAAAAACCTAAGAGGCAGATAAATTTTGAGAATTCTATTTGTGACTTTTTTTGTAGTTATTGCTGACCAGGTATCTAAGATTTATGTAAAAGGAATTTCCATACCGTCGCTTGGTGTGAATATACAGGGTATGCCGTACCAGTCATCGAAAAATATATTTGGTAATTTTTTTAAAATTACTTTTATAGAAAATCCCGGAATGGCTTTCGGTCTGCAGATTGGCGGCAAACTTTTCTTATCACTGTTTACAATTTTCGCCACGGGATTACTAATCTTTTTTCTTTATAAAAACAGAAACGAAGGATGGCTGTTAAGATTGGCTCTTGCGCTGATACTCGGAGGCGCGATGGGAAATCTTATTGACAGGATTTTTTACGGAAAGATTTACGGATACGCACCTTATTTTTACGGCAAGGTGGTTGATTTCCTTCATCTTGATTTTCCCAACTTCACAATATTCGGAAGGACAATTTATTCGTGGCCAATATTTAATGTTGCCGATATCTCAGTTACTTTCGGTTTTCTGTTAATTTTATTCGGCTACAGAAAAATTTTCAACAAGGAAATTCCGGATGAGCCTGTAACAGACACAGGTTACATTATACCGGAAACAAATTTACCTGCAGGTGAAAATCAAATTTCATCTGGAGAGAATGCATTCAACGGTACAGGCAATCCGGATTCTTCTGAGGCGAAATTATCTTCAAGAGAAGTTGAGATTCCTGACATCGAAAACCATTCGGATTATAAAAATGAAGTTTCATCTGACCTGCATAACCGGGACTCAATTCAGGAATCTGGGCATAACGAAAATTTAGAAAAAAAAATCGATTGAACGGGTTTTCATTCAGCCGATTAAATTATTTCAAGAGTTTTAAATTATC
>JBBRTN010000196.1:0-4804 GCA_038244395.1 Ignavibacteria bacterium | reverse complement strand
CCAGCTGATTATTTGGACTGCAGACTTTTTAAAACTTTAGTTGCACTTTCATTTTTCGGATTAAGTTCAAGAGATTTTTTATAATTTTCTATTGCAAGTTCATTGTTGCCTTTATTCAGATACGCTTCGCCCAGACTGTCAAAAACATTTGCGGATTTCGGAAACATAAATGTATTTAATTCAAATACAAGAATTGCCTTGTCCAGTTTGCCGTCCTGCATAAAATTATAACCTAAAACATTAATCATATTTTCATCCGCTGAATACTTAGTAATATTTTCCTTAATTTCGTTAATTTCATTTTCGGCATCACCGGTTTCCTTTTCATCTAGAGTTTTGTACAACACATTTGCAAGAGATTCTTTTGGTTTGTCGTAGGGTTGGTCGTATAGAATTTCTGCAATGCCATTGCTGAGAGGTTCAAGGTTTTCATTTGAATAATTGTTAAGTAAAATTATACAGTTATTGTCTTCAGGAAATCTTGTAATGATTGTACTGAATCCGAATATACCTCCCTCGTGAGTAAAAGCCTTTTTCTTTATGCTTCCGATATCTTTATCTATTATTCCCCAGCCAAACCCGTAATTATTCATAAACGGCGTGAATATTTTTTCTTTCGATTCAATTGAAATAAGTTTGTCGGTGTATAATGCCTGGTCCCATTTAAAAAGATCATCTACTGTTGAATAAAGCGAACCCGCAGAGAAGGGAACTGACATATCCATATACCGCGTGTTCTTATAGCCCGAAGGAAATTTATCATAACCCGAAGCTCTGTTTTCCAAAATAATATCAGTATGATCATAATTAGTGTTTGTCATTCCAAGCGGAATTAAAATATTTTCATTCAAAACATCTTCGTATATCATTCCCGTAACTTCTTCTATAATCGCACCGAGAACTATATAACCAGAATTACTATAATTCCATTTCGTACCCGGTTCAAACTCAAGATCTTTAGCACAGTAATTCACCACTAAATCTTTTACTGTAATCGGGTCGCGAATTTTATTTTGCATAAAGTCCTGGTCGTCAGTCATGTTAGGTATTCCCGATGTATGAGTCAATAAATTTTCTATAGTGACTTTCTCACCGATAGCTTTCGGATAATAAGGAAGATAGTCTGAGATTTTCCCGTTGAGCTTAATTTTCCCTTTCTCGACTAACTGCATAATTAACATTGAAGTAACCTGTTTGGTAATAGAACCCAATCTGAATTTTGTATCCGGAGCATTCGGCATTTTCCATTCAATATTAGCATATCCGTAACCTTTGTCTAAAATAATTTTCCCGTTTTCCGAAACAAGAACGCTTCCGTTAAACTGAATATAATCATAATAATTTTTAATCAGCTCATCTATTTTTTGTGCTTTGTCCTGCGAGTAAAGATTTAATTTAAATGTTAAAAGGATTATTACAACGAAGATAGTTTTTAATTTTGTCTTCATGACTTTGTATTAAAATTGATTTTATAATTCCTGCATTAGTTGTTTTAAGTAAATTATTACAATTTCATTATAGCTATCACCCAATGTAAAGATGGTATCATCTCCTTTCACAAATAAGAATCTTAGGTAAAATAATAAAGCTCAAACTTCTATAAAATGTATTGCGTCAGGACGGAAGTCCTGACGCCACGGGAATCGTTCCTTTAATATGAAATCAAATAAGTTAAAATCAAATACAATGTATCAGGAAGAAATCATTAAAGATTGATGCTATATTGGAAAATAAAAACCCGTCACAAATTTTTGCGACGGGTTATTAAAAATTACTTTAACAAATTTAAATTTAAAAATTTATTTCAATAATACCATTCTCTTCGTTACACTGAAATTATCCGTTTCGAGTTTGTAGAAATAAACTCCGCTTGATAATGAGGCGCCGTCCCACTTAAATGAATAGCTTCCTGCGGATAATTTTTCATTTACTAAAGTTGCAATTTCTTTTCCGAGAATATCATAAACTGTCAGCCTGACAATTCCCGAATTAGGAATATCAAATTTAATGTTGGTTGTCGGGTTAAAAGGGTTCGGATAATTTTGAAACAACTCATACTTGTCAGGAACGCCGGTTGAAATATTATGTATCCCTATTACTTCCGGGGATATTGCGATTCCGTTTATTCCTGCAAATCCTATGTTAGTTCCTATTAAGGCTGCTGCACCGGTCGTTGTATCAATTGAAATTAATTTATTTAAAGTCAGTCCGATACCGCTTAGCCCGTAAAGCATTCCTGTTTTTGAGAAAGCAATATCGGTATTCGGAGTTATGCCTGTGCTTCCTATACTTTGAGTGACAGCGGTCTGCTTGTTGATTTTGTATATCATTCCTCCGGATGAAATTCCAAACAGGAGACCGTTCAGAGGATTTATAGAAAGTCCGAATAAATTATTTATTGAAGTTGCCCCGATAAAATTTGTATCATAAGTATCAACATTATATTTATAAAGCTTTCCGTCTGAAGTAGCGCAGTATAGAATATCATTCAGGTCGAATGCTATTGCCCGGATATTTGAAATAGGAATAGGTGAAACTGCATACGCATCGCCGCCTGTAGAATTAATTCTTACCAGCTGACTTAAAGGCGTACCAGTTATGGATGCATACAGCTGATTATTTGACGGACGGATACTAAGCCCGTTGAGCTGTGTAAAACCTGAGGCGCCAACAGATGTACCGGCTCCCGAAGAAGAATTGATTGTAAGCAGTTTTCCTCCGGACTGTGAACCTGTAGCTCCGTAAATTGTATTTGCTGAGACCGGCGTGATAACATATCCTTTTGCCTTCAGAGAAATACTCTCATTCGGATTGGCAATATCATTACTGGAAATTATCAATGAATCATTATGACTGCCTGCCGATACAGGTTTAAAAAATACATTAATTAATATCGAATCTCCGAAACTCAGATTAACAGGAAAAGATGGCGGGTTTAGAATATGAAACTGATTGTTCGAGACCTGTATATTTGAAATTGTTAAAGTCGGACTTCCAAAATTTAGTATCTTCACCGTTTGAGTATCACTCACAGTATTGACTTCTACATTTCCGTAACCCAGTGAATCCACACTGGAGAAAATCCTCGGCGTACTGTAAGGAGTTAATTTAACATTGCCGACCCATACTCCCCAGTTATTATTAAAGTCGGCATACTCGGACATAATCCAGAAATTATCCTGCGTAGAAGGGTCCAGCCACGCACCCATATAATCTCCCCATCTATTGGATGTTCCGGTATTATTATATGTACCTTTGCCTGTCTGAAGAGGACTACTTGTATTAAAAGTATTGGGAGGGTCAGTGCTTACACGTGATGTATAATATGCGCCGATATACTCACTGAGTCCGGATCTTGAGAATGTCACAAGCACATTTTCATCCTTATCCACACTAAGATTTGGGTATGAATAATAAAATTCATCGGCTCCGTAAGTGATATCCTGCTCGACTATATTGGTTGATGTATTAATTTTATAATATTTAAAAGCGGCGTAGTTGCCGTTTCTCACAGGATGCACTCCATAAACAAAACCATTCTTATAAACGGGCAGACTCCTGAAGCCTGATGTGTTTCCTGCAGTAATGGGAAAAGTCGAATTTAACTGCGATGAATTTGGCGGAGCAGAATAAGTAACCACAGGGAGGGAGACTGCTGTCATTGAAGGAGACGTCAGAGGATTAATTAATTTGTAAAGGTTAAGATAAGTATTGGTATTAAATGGACCGTTACATAAAAAATAAAATTCATTGGGATTTCCGTAAGTGACGCAAGGTCTTATTCCAAAAGCGCTGCCTGCGTTATTCGGGTCGTTTATTCCCCACAAATCGAAATATGAAACCGAGCCTCCGGTGTTGCTGTAAAGCTGTGACTTATTTATTATTCGGATTTTAGGATAAGCAAAACTGCCTCCAAAAGTAAACCCGTTACCGGTGATATAAACTGCATTGGCATCGAAGCCAACTCCTTCATAATCTCTCCAGACATTAGATGGTGTATTTCCGTTATAATCCGACCTGAAGGCAAAATTATACCATGTGCCAAGCGCAGTAGAATCATCTGACACAGAAAGAACATCGTATGAGGCAGTTCCGATTGGTCCTGTTATCCATGTCATTATCCATCTCTTTGCGAAATGATCATACGTAATCATCGGGTCAGACAGATTTGGTCCGATACCGAGTCCTAAGCCTGCGACCCAGGTTGCGCCTGTAATTGTTTTAAGAATGTTTCCCTGTTTATCCCAGATTCTGAATGTGGAATTTACTCCTGCTATTACCTCTGAAGGACCAACGGCTATGTTAGCATCTGGCGGAATAAAATTTGTTCTCGGAACTCCGGCAAAATTTCTGACAAGAAGAGATGGAGCATCGGATTCACCGTTTATGGTCGATTTATCAAAAACAAAATTGGTTCCTTCCGGTCCTGTTGATTTTATTTTATTTAAATAATCCGGCGTGAGTTCAGGAGCAGTCTCATTTGATTCGCCTTTCACTAAGTAAGGGGGAAGTGGCTCTCCCTGAAACATGTCAGTGAAATTATCTGTGGATACCATTACTCCGCCAGCTACCGAACCCTGTGCGGGTCCCTGATAAAGCTGCGCGAAGATTTTATTATTAGAACTTAGATTACAAAATAGTAATACGATTAAATAAAAAATGATTTTTTTCAAATTACTTTCCCTTTCGATTTTTTTTAAATATAACTATTTTTTAAAATTATAGAAATAAAGTATTTATAGCTGTCAAATAGTTCAAATGGTTTTAATGCAGTAGTATCCGGAATAAATTTATTGGTCACAAT
>JBBRTN010000195.1:0-4824 GCA_038244395.1 Ignavibacteria bacterium | reverse complement strand
CAGTTTAGGTTTTGCAGTCAGCAGTCTTAACAATGCAGTAATAAGGACAACTAACGGGGGAACAACCTGGGAAACACCTGTCGGAACTTCAGTAAACATTAGCTGGCAGTCAAAACCCGGCGTATCCGGAAGTTTTTTGGGAGAGAATTTATGCGTTCATCCCACAGACAGAAATACAATCTTCACAAATTTTTCCGGCAGAACTTATGTTAGTAGGAACCGCGGTGAAACCTGGGCACAGATTGGAACACAGATTCCCGGCGGAAGTACACCTCACTCTTTTTATGTAAGCCCGCTGGATACAAATATCTGGGTTTGCGCAATAGAAGCGAGCGGCGGAGACAGGATTACAAGAACAACAGATTACGGTCAGACATGGACTACTTCTATTACAAGAGCATTCAGCAGCTATGGTGAGCCGCTTCAAATGGATCAAAACAATCCGAGTGTATTTTATTTCGGACCTGACAACGGTGGTTTTTATAAATCAACAGACAATGGAGCAACATTTTTGGAAATAAGCAACAATTATCCTTTCAGAAGCCCGTGTGATATACTTGTAGCATGGGATGATCCAAATACAATTTTCGTTTCAGACGGTACGACTGGAGCGGGATTAGCGGATATATTTAAGTCTACAGATGGCGGAGTCAACTGGACACTGAAATTTACAAATCCATCAAGCTCTGAGATTCCAACAATGTGTAATACAGTATTTAACAGCAGAGTCGCATTTTGCACAAACTGGCCAAGCGGAAGCATATTCAAATCAATAAATTCAGGGGAATCATGGGACCTGAATCACACAAATAGTTATTCAGGCTGGGGTTCTGATATCTGCGCAGAAGATCCTAATTTTATTATGAGCGGAAGCTGGAGCGGAAATAATACAAGCCTTACAACAGACGGAGGCGTAACATGGCTTACTACAACAGGTTTATCAGGATCAGGAGGCGTAATGATGCTTGTTGACAGAGGATGTGTTATAGGACAGGCAGGCGGAGGTGTTTATAAACTTAATGTTGTATACTCTGTAATAACAAGCGTAAGCGAAAATATTATTTCTACAGTTCCAAAAGATTTTAATATTTCACAAAATTTTCCGAATCCGTTTAATCCTTCTACGAAGATTAAATATGATTTGCCTAAATCAGGAAATGTTGTGTTAAAAATTTATAATGAATCCGGGAAAGAAGTCAATACATTGGTTAACTCATACAAAAGTGCCGGCTCTTATGAAATAACTTTTAATGCATCTGAACTTTCATCAGGAATTTATTTCTACAGGTTAGAATCCGATGGATTGGCAGAGACTAAGAAAATGCTTTTAGTCAAATAAAAATTATATCAATTGCTTAGGCGATTATCAAGCCGGGAGAAAAATTTCTTCCGGCTTTTTTTTGAATTAGTTTGAAATTATTTAAAAGGAAATGAATAAAAATAATATAATTGAAATTACTCCTGTAAAAAATTAACTTTAACTAATCCAAAATCCAAAATTCAAAAAACTAAAACTATACTAAAACTATATGAGAAAATTATTTAAATTTTCATTGGTGGTTATTATTTGTATAAGTGCAAATATAATTTTCGCACAGGGCTTCAACAGCATCTCCACGCCTGATGGAGTCAATGTAGTAGCTGTCGGAAACAACGGTCTTATTTTCCGTTCACTAAACGGCGGAAATTCCTGGTCAAGCTATACAATAACCGGCGTTAATTTCAAAAATGTTTTTTCTCTTAATGATAATGTCTGGATAGCAGGAGATAATGGAAAAATTTACAAAACACTAAAAGTCAATTCACCCATAGATGCTTATGATGTGGGGGTTTCAGGCTCGATTAACTCTGTTTGTTTTGTAGATGATAATACAGGATATCTTTGCGGCGACGGGGGTATCGTTTACAAGACGGTAAACGGCGGACTTAACTGGTCATCATCAAATGCCGGAATATTAAACATCAAACTTAATTCAATTAGTTTTCTTGATGCTTCAAAAGGCGTAGTAGCCGGAGCAAACGGAAGTATTTATACAACATTAAATGGTGGTGTAAGCTGGTCACCGGAAACAATTCCTGTTACAAAAAACTTACTCAAAGTAAAATACTTTGCTGACGGTATATCGACTGCCGGAGAATACGGGACATTGTTAATGAAAACAAATACAACCGGCTGGGTGTCTGTAAATACAAGGGTTCATACAGATGTAACCGGTCTGACCGGAAGTGATATAAATAATGTCCATATATGCGGTGGCGGAGGATTTATCAGAAATAATAAAAATGGAGACGCGAAATTTTATAATTTTGAAGCAAATCCAATGATCGCTAATCTTGTTGATATATTTTATTCTGATTCTAACTTAGGATTTGCAGTAAGTAGTTTGAACACTGCAGTTATACGAACTACCAACGGAGGAATGACCTGGTCTTTGACTGCGGGTGGAACGATGAGTTATCAATGGCAGCAAAAATTATCTGCTGGCGGAGGAATCGGAAATAATCTTTGTCAACATCCGTTTGACAGAAATACGACTTTCGTTGTTTACGGAAGCACAGTATATGTCAGCAGAAACCGGGGAGAGACATGGAGTAATATTGCGACAATTACAGGCGGTGGAAGTGCTCACTCGTTTTATGTAAGCCCGCTAGATACAAATATCTGGATGGTTGCAATCACGGGTTCACCGGACAAAGTAATGAGGACAACCAATTACGGAGCTACGTGGACAACAAGTATATCAAGAGATTTCAGCAATTACGGACAGCCGCTCGAGATGGATCAAAATAATCCGGGTACATATTATTTTGCTCCGGATAACGGCGGATTTTTTAAGTCAACAGATAACGGAATTACATTCAATGAGATAAGCAATAATTATCCTTTCCGTAGTCCGTGCGACATATTGGTTATGTGGGACAGCTCGAATGTAATTTTTGTCGGTGACGGAATTACTGGAAGCGGCAATGCAATCCTTTTCAAATCTGTAAACGGAGGAGTGAACTGGACAAGTGTAAGGACAGTAAACTCAAGCGAGTCGCCATCTATGTGCAACAGTGTGTTTGAGCAGGAAGTTATTTATGCAACTGAATGGTCAGGATCAAACTGGTATAAAAGCCAGGACTATGGAGATACATGGAATATAGATTTTAGTACGGGTTTCAGCGGTTGGGGTTCGGGAGTATGTTATGAGGATCCTAACGTAGTCCTGATTGGAAATTACGGTTCGCAGTCAGCATTTACATATGATGACATGACTTATACAACCATCAGTGGACTGGGCGGAGCGGGAGCCGGTATATTAGTGCCGGAGAAAAATATTATATTAAATATGCAGACAAGCGGCTTGTTTAAATTAAAAGTAAATTATACTGTATTAACCAATGCAAATGAAAACGTTATCACATCAGTAGTTCCGGTTGAATATGAGTTAAATCAAAATTATCCGAATCCTTTCAACCCGACAACCAATATAAAATTTGCATTACCTGAATCGGGAAATATTTCACTTAAAGTTTATGACCAGCTTGGACGTGAAGTGAAAACACTGTCAGAAGGATTAAAGAGCGCAGGCACTTATGAAGTCACATTTGACGCAGGCAATCTGACCTCGGGTGTATATTTTTATAAATTGATAACTAATTCAGCTACAATTACAAAGAAAATGTTACTAGTAAAGTAAAACTCTTGAAATGAAAGCCGTGAGAAATTATTCTTACGGCTTTATATGAACTATAAATCAGAAATTTATTTAATCGCCCAATTTAGTTTGTTAGGATTTTGTTAGGATAAAAATTATATTTATGCTTACAAAAACCATAAGAATAACCTCTACATTCTCAAAATAAAATTAAATGTTTAAAAGCATGATTCACGCCTGCTCATTTAATATTATTTTTAGTAATGTTGCATTGATTGAATTGATAGAATAGTATTGATTATTATTTAAAAAGAATTGATAAAAAATAATTTATAAATTAGATTTTGTATACAAATTTAAAACAACCGTAATATTTTTATTAAATTAAACTAAACCTTAAATGAAAAACATTTTCAAATTTTTTGTAACATTTCTTGTATTGGTTTTTGCTTTTAATGTAAGTATAGGTCAGCCTACCTATTCATTATCGGCAAGGCATTTTACTCCTGTTGGAAACAAGGCATTAACTTTTGATATTGTTTTAACGCACACAAATGCAGAAACTATGCAATATGCGGGCGGTCAATATTTCTTTGATTTTAATCCTGCTTCCGGAAACGGAGGGACTTTAACTTATTCATATGCACCCGGTGCTACATCCTCTGATTCCTCAGATTTAGCACCATCAATGAGACCAAGAAATCCGCAGATTTCCGGGACACAGCTAAGGCTTGCAGCCAATTCACTGCCCGGCGCAGGCTCAGGACCGATTTTCCCTGAGGGTGATTCTATAAAAATAATAAGAATGAAATTAGAAACAACCGCACCCATACTCGCAATGGTAGATTTAAGCCTTACCTGGAGAAACGGACCCGTGCCGCCTAACCTTAATCCTGTTACAAAGATCAATGTATACATAAATAATTTAAATGTGGAAGTAACAACACCACAAACACATTCAATTGACTGTGATTCTTCCATCTGCACTCCATTACCGGTAGAGCTTTCAAGCTTTACGGCGGCGGTCAGCAGAAATAATGTAACGCTTAACTGGTCGACTGTTGCAGAAATTAACAATCAGGGCTTTGATATTGAAAGAAAGTCAGTTAATTCAAACGACTGGACACGAGCAGCTAATGTGGCAGGAAACGGTACCACTTCGGCTCAGAGAAATTATTCATTT
>JBBRTN010000194.1:0-4826 GCA_038244395.1 Ignavibacteria bacterium | reverse complement strand
TTTCAATCACAAAATATCCGCAGCTTTCATAAAGCTTAATAGCATCAGTTTGTTTTTTCCCGGTTTCAAGAATGCATTCGGAATATTTTAATTCCTGCGCCCAGATTTCCAGTTCTTTTAAAATAATTTTTCCAATGCCCTGCCCGCGGTATTCGGGCCTGACAAACATTCTTTTAATTTCTGCAGTCTCTTTTGAATATTCTTTTATCGCGCCGCATCCCGCGTGTACGCCGTTGCACCGGGCTAAAACTACATGTTTTATTTTATCGAGCTTATTGAACTGTGAATAAAATGAATGATCCTCTCCGTCACTTACACGAAGCACTTCGTCAAGCAGCGCGACCATATTACGGAAGTCCTGATTCTCTGAATCCGTTCTTATTAAACTTAATTTTATCAATGCCGGAGATTTTAATTTTATCTAAACATACTAAAAATATTTTTGAGTTTATAGAAAGAATTTGAAATTCATCAGACCATTTACATTTTATACATTTTCCCCGCGGGTTGTTGGCGTTTCAAAAAGTTTGAATCACTGTGTCTAAGAAAGATAAATCCGCATCAAACTTTTTGATCACGAACAACAAAGCTCAGCGAAAGACTAAAATAAAATCATAAGGAATAAACTTGACATATTAGCAGAATAGAATTAATTTTTTGTGTGAGATACGAATATTATAGTGCAACAAATCCTGAATGGAAGCACATCCTAAAAATTATCGGAGCGGTTTAAGAAAGAGCTTACAACTTCGAACCTTTTGTGGTTGGTGACCATAAGTTTGCAGTTAGATCAGAAGAAACTGTTGAAGGGTATCCTCATGGACACATCAGTGAAGAATTTTTAAAACTTCATATAGATAACTTCAATCAATATTTTTATGTCTGCGGTCCGCCACCAATGATCGATGCTGTTTTGAAGCAGCTCAAAGACCTGGGAGTTTCAGAAGATTTAATAATTACAGAACAATTTTAAATTCAGGTTTGAATATTTTGAAACGTTAATTGTAAAAGTAATGATATGAAAACAGTATTGATTTTTATTTCAACATTAGACGGCAAGGTTACGAAATGGGGAGAACCTCATGTTAAGAAATGGGCATCTATAGAGGATCAGGAATATTTTAAGAAAATATGGACTGATGCAAAGTTAATTATTATGGGCAGCGGTACATTTGATGCTGAGCCAATTACCCCGCTGCCAAATAGATTGCTTGTAATAATGACCGGACATATTTCTAAATACAATAAGTATGAAGTTTCAGGTCAACTCGAATTCAGTGACAAATCTCCGTTTGAATTAATACAACATTTTCAAAATAAAACATATGAAACAATGATAGTGGTGGGCGGTGCTCACATAGCCACTTCGTTTTTAAAAGAAAAATTAATAGATGAAATATGGTTAACTATAGAACCCAAAATATTCGGAACAGGAGGTTCATTTGTCATTGAGGAAAAACTCGATATTAACCTTCAACTAATCAGCTGTGAAAAGGTAAATGAAAAGGGAACATTGATAACAAAGTACTTAGTTGTAAAGAGCGTTTAATAAAATTCCCGGATTAGTCATTGTCGGATGATTATTATCTTCCCATTTGTGAAGGTAGATAATGTTTTCGTTATCGTCAGAAACTAAAACTGAAAAATGGTCACCATTCTTTGGGTCTTTGAAATAAATAAAAATGCTTGAAGAACCTTCAGGTTTAGGAAAGATATTATTCAAAATACTGGAAAGCCCGACATTAAATAATAAAAACATAGCCAAACCAATTAGCAGACCCGACATAAATTGCTTTTTGTAATTTTTCAGGCTAAATCCCATTCCATGCCAGTTTTCCTGCTCGAGATACAGTAATAGAGCAATAGCGCCTAAATGAGTACACTTGGTTATTAGTATTCTAAAGGCAAGTTCGGAAAAACTGCCGGGCAGTACTAAATCAGTCTTAACTGTAAGCAATTGTTGAATCCAATAAAATACAATCACAAGAAGCGAAAGATAGGGGGCATTATATTTATAATAATTTATCAAGCGGAGATTGTATTATCGCGAATTGTTCAGTGAGATTTTACATCATGAGTTGAAAGTGGCTTAATCAATTTTAAATAAGAGGGTGAGTAATCGTACTAAAGGCGCAGGTCAAGAAGGCGGACAACCGCTGTTATTTCACCGGATCCCACATCTACTTTATTAAGGAATACTCGCGATAACATTTTTACCGATTGTTTGTGTCTAGTTCAGTAATTTTCGCGTAGTCATAACTAAGGTCAAAGTGGCATGTCATCGTTCTATTATTTTCGATTATTTAATAGTTAATGGCTGGCAAGTCATGCACAGAATGGGAGCTGGTAAAGAAGAAAAGCATCCTTATACAACAGCAGCAAGAATTTTAAATGCGACGCATTTTTAACTACTACTACTATCAGCAAGAGCAACAAGAAATTAGCAACGAAATTAGATTTTCATTGCAGATGGATTTTTCCAATTCTTTATTTAGCTGTTTTCTTATACGTTCAATGCAAATTCTATCTTAGCATTTTTATTCACTCCACCCGTTCGGTTACCGGGTCGGGCTTCTCTCCCAAAAATTCAACCCAGGCTTTTTTGATACACGGATAATGCTTCGCCGCTTCCGCAAGATTCATGAAAGCGATAATATTGGTTTCAAACTGTTTTGCTAAAGTCGGATTGCTTATTTCTCCGTCATCATTAAATGACTGGTGAGCCATAGCAAGCGAAAACATATCAGGGAAAACCCTGGATCCAAGGCGTTCCAGCGGGACTCGCAGAGACCAGAGACCTCGGTTTCCTCCCGCCATTGAAGGAGATGCAGACATCAGTAAAGCATGGCGCTCATTAAACGGTTGCGGCCGGAATCTTGAAACCCAGTCGATTGTATTTTTAAGATGACCGGGAACAGATCCGTTATATTCAGGTGAGGAAATAATAAAAGCATCATTGGCCAAAAGCCGTTTACGTAATTCCTTTGCTCCGTCAGGAATGATGCCGGCCGACTCTAAATCCTGATTGTAGGAAGGACAATCAAACTCGCTCATTATTGCAAGGTCTGCCTTTCCTCCGTTTTTTTCGATAGTTACAGAGACTAATTTAGCTAACCTTGTATTGAGTGAATCCTTTCTTAATGATGCTGAGAAAATTAGAAAGCGGATTGGATCATGGCTGCTGTTTTGATACTCTTCATTCATAGACATAAATTTTTTATTTTTTATTTGCGGATTATTCCGCAGAAGAATTGTTGAATACTTTCTTTTCGGTGCTATATGATTTATAATGGAAATTAATTTCAAAAATTATAGTTTTCCTGTTCCCCATTTTGTCAGTTCCGCCTATTCCCACTTTGTCATTCCCGCAAGCTCTTAGCGGGGGGTACCCTCTGGGTCATCCAATCAAAGTCACTGTTCTTATTAAAAAAAATCAGTAATTGAAAATGACAAAGTAATTCTCTCATATAGAACTTTCTTTTTTATTCAAAGATAAAAAGAATATCAATGAAATGAAAATCGAATTTCTGATATTCCATTTCTGAGCGAACACATTCGTCCTAACTTTTTTCATTGAAATTTCAAAAGTCTTTGCTAATCCACTTTCTTTTTTAGAATTATTGTCTGAATCTTAATTTTTTGATTAAAATAATTTTCTAATTATCGATTCCTTTGATCATAAAGATGAGGCAAAAAATATACTGATCTATTGTAATAATATTGTAATACTATTGAGTATTATTTGAGTATTATTTAAATTTGTATCTAACCGCAAAAATTAATAAGATGAAAAAAATGAAAAAAATAATTTTATATTTACTGTTCGTTATTTTTTTTGCCGGGAGCGCGAATTCCCGTATTCAGTATCCGGCGGACTCATTGGGGAAAAGCCCCGGAGTTTTTAAAAATTTCCAAAGCGAAATTGTAATAAGTTTTGATGCGTCGAAGCTTGCACCGCAGAATGTAAGGATGGTTTTCAATGAATTGTTCAAACAATATCTGGCAATAAAGGATGCGTTGGTTTATAACGACCCAAGTAATGCACTGAGAAATACACTGAAGTTAATTGATGATATGAAATCCAGGACAAAAGATATTGATATTCTGAATAAAGATGACAGGTGGATCTTCTTCATTAAAAACTCAGACAACATCCGCAAGAAAGCCGAATCAGCTACATTCATTTCCGACCAGAGATTTTTATTCAATGAGATTACAAACGGGATGCAGGGTTTTCTTAAACAATTCGGGCTTTACGATAAGACAATTTATTTCATGCAGTGTGAGACAGGTTTTCAGGCGGGTAATGCAAAATGGTTCTCTGATGCCCGTGATAAAAAAAATCCTTATCTTGGCGTGTTGAAGGACACCGTATGCGCAAAGATAAAAGAAATCTGGAAGTTTCCATAAACAGAGACAGGCAAATAGAATGAGCGAAACCTATGGAAACTCAAGGGATATAAAACTCAGAATAATAAAACTAACCGGGATATAGTGGCAAGGATTTTTTTATAAGAGTTTTCGATAGTCATAGGGATTGAAATTTTATTCTTCCATTACTTCAAGTTTACGGATCCGCAGAGTATCAACCTCTAATTCGTCTATTTTCAGAATGCCGATCCTCGACTCTCGTATTCTCATTTTACCAATTGCCAGACTGCCGATAGCCAAAGCTCCTATAGCAAACGCACCGAATGCAATGGCGCCAAGCGCTGCTGCGCCTATTGAAGCTGTTCCCGTACTAAATCTTCTGATTAGTTTTTTGCTTCCCATTTTTTTATGTGAACTTCTTCGTTTCATTTTTTTTATCTCAGCCCGTCAGTTTC
>JBBRTN010000193.1:0-4843 GCA_038244395.1 Ignavibacteria bacterium | reverse complement strand
CGCCTCTGACATAGAATTCATTGCTGCTTAATGCCCAGCCATTTTAGGGTTTATCAATATTATCCCAATTAAGAACCGGTCCCGGATTTGTTTGCTCATTAAAGTAAATTAATTTTCTTATTCTATTTCCGGATTCATCATAAAAATATCTTGTGGCATGTTCTCAGGCTCTTTGAAGTTTTCACCTGAATCTCTACTAGATATATTTAGAGTAAATAATTTTTAAAAAAAACATAAATTATAAAAAAAAATATTAATACAAATAAACCCACGCCAGCAACATTATTAACAGCTTTCCCATTTGGATTGTCGGGGGGGAAACGATTAAAAGTTACTATTCTCAAAAAATATTTTCCAATAAGAAATAGTAGTGGAGAAAAAAAAATAAAGACCAATAATAAGCCAATCATAGATAATATTGCTATAATAAAATCATTCATACTTTTAATATTTTTTTCGCCCGCGTTGGTGTTCCATTAATTGCAAGAGTCTAATAACAATTGAATATATTCCATTGCAATTTTTGGTCACCAACTTGTACCTCAATGTTAGCATGCTCTAAAAATTATATAGAAGTATAGCTAAGAATTAAGAATAGAGATTCCTTGTGTGCAATGTGTTCGATATTTGTAGGTCGCCAAATCGGCCATGGTGGATTGTAGTAAAATTATCGGTTCTTAGAATGTGATTAAACAACTTTTTGGAAGACAAACAAAGGCGGGAAATAAAGAACAATATCCCGAATATCAAAAATTTAGATTAAGTTAATTTAGCAATTAAATATTCTCTGTTCATCTTTGCGATCTTTTCAACGGAAATATTTTTCGGACACTGAGCTTCACAGGCATAAGTATTAGAGCAATCACCGAATCCTTCTTCATCCATTTTAGCGACCATATTCTGTACCCTGCTTTTTGCTTCAACTTTCCCCTGCGGTAACATAGCAAGATACGAAATTTTAGATGCGACAAATAACATTGCCGAAGAATTTTTACATGCAGCCACACAAGCACCGCAGCCAATACATATAGATGCACTGAAGGCTTCAGCTGCATCTTCTTTGGAGATAAGAATATCATTTCCATCCTGGGCGCCTCCGGTATTTATTGAAACAAACCCTCCGGCAGCAATGACATTATCAAACGATGAACGGTCGACAATTAAGTCTTTAATAACAGGAAAAGCTTTTGCTCTCCATGGCTCGACTACAATAGTATCACCATCTTTGAAAGATCGAACATGTAACTGGCAGGTAGTTACTCCCGGAACAGGACCATGCGCCCGTCCGTTGATCCACATACTGCACATACCGCAAATTCCTTCACGGCAATCACTGTCAAATGCGATTGGCTCTTCACCTTTGTTTATGAGATCCTCATTCAGATAATCAAACATTTCGAGAAAAGACATATCCGCAGATACATCATTCACAGGATAAGTCACTAACTTACCTTCCGAATTTTTATTTTTCTGACGCCATACTTTAAGAGTAAAATTCATATTCTCTTTGATAATAAATTATAGGTTTTAAATTTTATTTATTTGATTATTTACAGATTCCTGATCATAATCCTTATTGAATATGATTCTAAATTCAAGGCTCTGACTTTTAAAATTATTTGTAACTTCTTTTTGAAATATGTATCTCATTAAATTCCAGGTTTTCTTTATGCAAATCCCAGGATTCATTTCCCTTTTTTTCCCAGGCAGCAACATAAACAAAATTTTCATCATCGCGTTTTGCTTCCCCTTCTTCTGTCTGATACTCTTCACGAAAATGTCCGCCGCAACTTTCATTCCGGTGCAATGCATCTACACACATTAATTCACCAAGTTCTAAAAAATCTGCAACCCTTCCGGCTTTTTCCAGTTCAGTATTCAATTCATTTGCATCTCCGGGAATGCGCACATCTGTCCAGAAATTTTCACGCAAGGTTTTTATCTCTTCAATAGCTTCTTTCAATCCTTCTTCATTTCTGCTCATTCCGCATTTATTCCAGAGGATCAGACCAAGCGTTTTATGAAAATGATCAACTGACTTTGTTCCTTTGATGTTCATGAGTTTATTGATTTGTTCCTCTACTTTTTTCTCAGCTTCAACAAACGCTTTATCATCCGTAGATATTGGCTTTGTGCGAATTTCATTTGAAAGATAAACTCCAATTGTATATGGAATCACAAAATATCCGTCTGCAAGTCCCTGCATCAATGCGGACGCACCAAGGCGGTTAGCTCCGTGATCAGAAAAATTAGCTTCCCCAAGTGCATATAATCCCGGAACGTTTGTCATAAGATTATAATCAACCCACAAACCTCCCATAGTATAATGCACAGCAGGATATATCCGCATCGGAACTTCATAAGGATTCTCATCCGTAATTTGCATGTACATATCAAAGAGGTTACCATATTTTTCTTTCAAAACTTCCTTACCTAATTTATTTATTTCTTCATCTGAAGCGTTGTGAATATTTTTTTTATGAGCTTCAATCATTCCGTAACGCTTCATGCTTGATGCGAAATCCAGATAAACTGCCATCTTAGATGCGCCAACTCCGTAACCGGCATCACACCTTTCTTTGGCTGCGCGTGATGCAACGTCCCTTGGCACGAGGTTTCCAAAAGCCGGATACCGTCTTTCAAGATAATAATCGCGTTCTTCTTCCGGGATATTGTTTGCATTACGGGTATCATCTTTTTTCTTAGAGACCCAGATTCTTCCGTCATTACGTAATGACTCGCTCATCAGAGTAAGCTTTGACTGGTGAGTGCTGCTGACCGGAATACAGGTAGGATGAATTTGCGTGTAACAGGGGTTTGCAAAATAAGCTCCCTGTTTATGTGCCTTCCAGGCTGCTGTTACATTGCTCCCCATTGCATTTGTTGAAAGATAAAAAGCATTTCCGTAACCGCCGGTACACAGCAATACAGCATGTCCGAAGTGACGTTCCAGTTTTCCGGAAATAAGATCACGGGCTATGATGCCTCTTGCTTTGTCATCGATCATAACAATGTCAAGCATTTCGTGACGTGAAAACATCTGTACCGAACCTATTCCGATCTGACGCTCCATTGAATTATATGCACCCAGCAGTAACTGCTGACCTGTCTGACCTGCAACATAAAATGTACGCTGTACCTGTGTTCCCCCAAAAGAGCGGTTGCTTAATAAACCTCCATACTCTCTTGCAAAAGGAACTCCCTGAGCAACACATTGATCAATTATATTACCACTTACTTCTGCAAGTCTGTATACATTTCCTTCACGCGAACGGTAATCTCCTCCTTTAATCGTATCATAGAATAATCTGTACACAGAGTCACCGTCGTTCTGATAATTCTTCGCAGCATTAATTCCGCCTTGTGCTGCTATACTGTGAGCCCGCCTGGGTGAATCCTGAAAACAAAATACCTTTACTTTATATCCCTGCTCTGCTAATGATGATGCTGCAGATGCACCTGCTAATCCCGATCCAACCACTATGATCTCAATATTTCTTTTATTTGAAGGGTTAACAAGCGGAACAGTTGAACAATATTTTGTCCATTTATTTTCCAAAGGACCTTCCGGGATTTTGCTATGGATATCTGACATAATTAATATAATTGATGGAAGAATTTTTATAGTTAAATGTTATTTTAAAAAACCAAAATATATTGAGATTGGCATTAAAGCAAATATTAACGGAATCAAGATAGAAAATAATTTTCCTGTCAACTTAATTAAAGGAGTGTATTTTTTATGATTTAATCCCAGTGACTGAAAAGCCGACTGAAACCCATGCATCAAATGATATGAAAGAGATATTATTCCGAGGACATATACTACTACAACCCAGCCGACCGAAAATACTTCAAGCATTCTTCCATAGATGTTTTCATACTCTTTTCCGTCAATCATTACAGGCGGTATACCTAATCCGGTAAAACGCGTACGAACCCAGAAGTGTAACAGATGCAAAATCAGAAATATCAATATCAATGTTCCGAGTAATCCCATCCATCTGGAATACCATCTGCTGTTAGCTTTGCCGTCAAAGACATTATACTTTACAGAGTTTGCTTTCCTGCTGTCTCTTGTCACGATCAATGCCTGGACAATGTGCCATATAATGCCTGCGAATAATACTATCTCCATTGTTCTTATAAAGATATTTGTTCCCATGAAATGCGCAGTGACATTAAATAAATTGCCTCCATCATTCAAAAATATTGTGGCGTTTATAGCGCAGTGTACTATTAGAAATGAAATGAGGAAAAGTCCCGTAATACCCATGGCAAATTTCTTGCCCACAGATTTACTGAAGATCCCGCTTAAAAATGTTGTCATTAATTTATTTTATCAGTTGTAATTACAATTTCCAAAAATCCTGACTCTGTGTTTATTTTAAAAATACTTTTTTAATATTTTCTATTTCTCAGATCGTCTCAATGTAAGTTAGCTCTTCTGTGTACTACTCAAACTTCATAAAGTAATATATTAAAATTATTTTACTCCTGCCAATGTATATAAATGAATATAAAATTGTAAAAGTATTATTATAACTGAACGGACGGATAAGCGGATACACTATTTTAAATTATGGCCGGTCATTTTCCGTTTTTAAGTGTCGGGACTTCCGTCCCGACACATTAATCATTTACTGGCATCAGGATGAAATTCCTGATGCAACCATTATAACAATTACAGCTTCAATCAATTATTAACGCTTGCAATTGTACTCTGTTTTTTAATTACATCTGCAGCCAATAGCTGATCAGGTCCAAGTTGAACTGTCAGTTTATTTATTGTACCAGTAAAAGTAAACGGAACCTGATAATCGTCATCATCAACAGGTGTTCG
>JBBRTN010000192.1:0-4849 GCA_038244395.1 Ignavibacteria bacterium | reverse complement strand
CTGAGGAGGAGAAATCCTGTGTGGATTGTATCATAAAGCAAAGAATATTACTTCAGTCGAAATTAACGGCATCCTGAATGACCTCATAAAAGATGACCTCTCATACTGGACAGGACCCCTGATAAAAAATAATAAAAAAGTAAGACTCATTACGGATGATGCAAGGTCGGTTTTATCCTCCAAAAGAATTCTTTATGATGTAATTATTTCCGCTCATACTATTTCAGCTTCAGCAGTATCAAGCGGGGCAATGGGGCTGGTCGAAAATTATATTTTAACAAAGGAAGCCGTCAAGGAATATCTTAACCATCTGAATAAAGACGGCGTCTTATATATTTCCCGGCCTGAGACTCAGCTTCCAAAACTGATAACTACACTAAAGGAAGCACGGCTGGAAAACAGTAAATTCTCCGAAGACAGCAGGACCTGTTTTGTAATTTTCAGAAGGCCGCCGGGGAGTTTTGAAAGTGATAAGAGTTTTCTTGCCGGGGTACTTTATAAAAAAAACGGATTCAGCATTGACGACATTTTAAATATCAGAAGGGAATCGGACCTGCTTAACCTTGAAATTCTTTATGACCCTTTGACAACTCTGAGCAGCGAATATAAGACTCTTATAGAATCCGGAAATATCTATGAAGAGAAAGTAAACAATATGAAAATTGACCCCGCGACCGATGACAAGCCTTTCTTCGATGAGAACGTGGGCTTCTTAAATCTTTCATGGCAGGGAATTAAAGAAACATTTTCGCAGGATGATAAGGCAATTCTTGCATTAAAAGATAAACCTGTGGCTGAGACAACCTTACTTGCAATTTTAATTCAATGTATTCTCATTGCAGGATTACTGATACTTGTTCCGTTAAAACTTTTCAGGAAAGAAAAGAAGGGTTCCGGCGCTGTGTCTGAATTTTCCTCCCAATTTTCCATAGATAAAAAATATCTTTTGTACTTTGCATGTCTGGGATTCGGATATATACTCCTCCAGATTTGCATGATACAAAAATTCACACTGTTTCTCGGACAGCCCGTGATAACGCTGCTGACAGTGGTTTCCACCATGCTGATAGCTTCCGGCGCCGGCAGCCTGGTCTCTATGAAATTTTATAAAGGTAATATTAAGAGGCTATATATTATTTTCGGAATCATCGCTTTGCTTACACTGGCGGTGGGAATACTAAACCCTTACATTTTTAATTCTCTGATAATACTTGAGCAGCAATGGAGAATAATAATCTCAGCATTGATAATTTTTCCGTTGGGAATTTTTATGTGAATTCAATTCACGGTAGGAATGTCACTCATACTGCCTGCTGAAAAAAGATTTGTCTCATTTGCCTGGGGAGTTAACGGATTTTTTTCGGTAATTGGAAAGGTCTCAGCGATTATACTTGCAATGATGTTCGGATTCAGAGCCGTATTCATAACAGGTGCCGTAATTTATCTGCTGGCTATGATTTTAATTACCTTCAGATACCGTAAAGTAAAACCCCGAACTACCGTAATTTAATAAATTCATATTATTTTTTATGAATGAATATTTAAAATGTTATGGCAAGAATCGAAAAATATTTAAGTAGTAATTTATATTAATTTAGAAAATTTGTTTGAAAAATTTATTGACATAGCTTTAATAAGTTTAATAAATTTAATAAACTGCAAAATGACACAATGAAGATAGGAATATTAACAAGTGGCGGAGATTGTGCGGGGCTGAATGCTGTCTTAAGGGCAATAGTCAGAAAATCCATTACACTAAATTATAAAACTGTGGGAATCTTAAACGGGTGGAAGGGAATAATCAATGAGGATTACATTGACCTTGGTCTGAAGGAAGTTTCAGGAATCATACACCGTGGCGGAACAATAATAGGCACTTCGCGATACAGTCCTTTCGAGCAGAAGAACGGAAAGGAAAAACTCATTGAAAAAATTTATAAAGCGGATTTCGATTCCATAATTTGTATAGGAGGAGATGGTTCGATGCATGTTGCGCAGCTTGCATATGAAGCCGGAGTCAATTGTATAGGAATTCCGAAGACGATTGATAATGATATTTTCGGTACTGATTACACTTTCGGATTCGATACGGCAGTTAATATTGCGACCGAAGCGATTGACCGTCTGCACACAACGGCGGAGTCACATCACAGGGTAATGCTACTTGAGGTAATGGGAAGGAACGCCGGCTGGATAGCAGTCTACTCGGCAATAGCAGGAGGAGCCGATGTTGTTTTAATACCCGAAAGAAAATTTAAAATTGATGATATAGTTGACGTTATTAAGAGCAGGTATGCAAGAGGAAAATGGTTTTCAATAGTTGTACTTGCCGAAGGGGCAAAGATTGATGAGACTGACATTAAATTTGCAAGCCCCGGTTTAAAGGGGAAAAAAAAGTTCGATGATTTCGGAAGGGAGAGGCTCGGAGGAATTTGTCATTATCTTGCCGAAGAGATTGAGCAACGTTCGGGATTTGAAACGCGCTCGACAATCTTAGGATACGTTCAGAGGGGAGGAATGCCGACAGCATTTGACCGCATACTCGGCACAAGATTCGGCGTTTACGCAGTTGAAATGGTGAAGGAAAAAAAATTCGGAAGAATGTGCGCGATAGTTTCAAACAGAATCACCGACATTACTTTAAAGAAGGCGATAAGCAAATTAAAAACAGTAGATCCTGAAATTTATAAAACCGCGCAGGTATTTTTTAAATAAAATAAAAAAAGATATAGATAAATATAATTACACTACAAAAAAACAAAACCTTTATGTCTGATAAAACAAAACACGAAGTCCACCCCAGCGGGCTTTTGACAAAGCTAGGTCTTTATACTGCAATTTTAATTGTAATAAGCTCGATGATCGGTTCGGGGGTTTTTAAGAAGGCAGCACCGATGTCCCTTGATTTACAATCCGGAGGATTGCTTCTTCTCTGCTGGATTATTCCCGGCATTATTACATTAATCGGCGCGGCGACCAATGCTGAAATAGCCGGAATGATTGCGGCGCCAGGAGGACAATACATTTACTTCAAGGAGATGTACGGGAAAGCTTTTGCATTTATTTACGGATGGTCGTGCTTCTCTGTCATTCAGACTGCTTCCATCGCATCTATTGCTTACGTCTTCGCAGAGTCGGTAAATGCAGTGATACCACTTCCTCACCTTAGCCAGTCAATGGAGCAGTTTACACTTTTCGGAATATTCAATCCTCTTGAAAGTTTTGGTGTAAAGGGTCTGACAATACTTACTATAATTTTTCTGACATCCGCAAATTATCTCGGTGTAGTTTTCGGAGGAGCAATAAATAATTTATTCACAACACTGAAAGTAATCGGAATAATTATAATTATAGTTCTGGGACTTACACTCAGCGGCGGCTCTGCAGCAAATCTAAGCCCTGTCGGAGAAAATCCGGCAGCGACTTACGGCACCTCGCTTGGTCTCTTCGGCGCGATGTTCGCCGCAATGCTCGGCGCATTCTGGGCTTATGACGGATGGAACAATATAGGCTATCTCGGAGGGGAAATAAAAAATCCGAAGAGAAATATTCCGCTGGCGTTATTTATTGGAGTAGGAGTGGTAATGGCAGTATATGTTCTGGTAAATTTTGTTTACCTGTATGTAATGCCGGTGGATGAAATGATGGCGATAGCTAATAAAGAGAATACTATCATTGCTGTCGAAGTAATGAGAAAATTTCTCGGAGAGGGTGGCGCATTCTTCATCTCTATATTAATTATGATCTCAACCTTCGGTACTACGAACGGAACAATACTCGCATCATCAAGAATTTATTTTGCCATGGCAAAAGATAATTTATTTTTTAAATCGTGCGGTAACATTCAGCCGAAGTATAAAACCCCTTCGACTTCGCTGCTCATTCAGGGAGCCTGGTCATCTCTTCTTGTTCTGTCAGGGACATTCGACCAGCTAACAGACATGCTCATCTTCGCGTCATTTATTTTTTACGGAGCGGGAGCGTTCGGCGTATTTATTCTGCGAAAAAAAATGAAAGACACACACAGACCTTATAAAGCAATGGGATATCCTGTACTTCCTTTGATATTTGTTCTGTTCTGCATAACGCTTGTCGTGGTAACGATAATACAAAATCCGCGTGACGCCGGGATCGGACTGGCGCTGGTACTTAGCGGGATACCGTTTTATATTTTCTGGAACAGGAAAAGCAATCGACAAACTCTATAAAAAAAAATATGCATATCAGAAAATATAAACCTGAGGATGAAAAACAATGGATACAATCACGGGTCCCTTTCGTTTCTTGATACTTCCTATTATGACAGCGTTTATAATTCAAAGGAAAAATATAAGAACCTTCGATTGAATTAGTTGCCGAAGCTAACGGAAAAATAACCGGGTTATTAGATATTGAGATGAATACAGATACTGATATGAAGAAAGTCTGCAGCAAGGATTCAATTTTAAGCGGGATGATCTGGCACATAGCCGTTCATCCTGATTTCAGGAGAAAAGGAATTGGCTCTGAATTATTAAGACATGCGGAGCTTTCCTGCAGGGACATGGGAATATTAAGGATTGAAGCCTGGACAAGAGACGATACATGGGTCAGAGATTGGTATTATAAGCAGGGTTTTAATATCGGCTATTCGTATCTTCACATAAATTTTGACTATGAAGAGATGAATGGATTGATAGAAAGTAAATTAAGCGGGATAGTCCCGGTTAAAATGTTTGCACATTTTGTTAGTGATAATATTGAAGAAAAAGAAAGAATTAAGAAGAGTTTTAAACGTGTAAATGAATGCGTAATGTTTGAGAAATATCTGTGAAGCAAATTCATCCGGCATGAGATTTAATTTAATCAT
>JBBRTN010000191.1:0-4852 GCA_038244395.1 Ignavibacteria bacterium | reverse complement strand
CGCTTAACGAAGAAACTCCCTCTGATAATTTTAATTCCGGTAAAGAAGAAAACAAAAACTTACCTCCCGGAATAAATTATGAGGAAACTTCATTGACAAATAATCCTGCACCAGGAGATTCAGCCGGGAAAACAGAGCATTCTCCAAACATTATTCCTGCCAAACCTAAAGAAGGCAATTACCAGATAAGTCTGATCAACAAAGATCTTCTGAAGGTCTTAGTCCTTACAAAAAGAGGAGTGAAGATAAATTCATCCGTAACCGACGCAAAGACTTCGACAGAAACTCAGAGCAATGAAATATTTTTGAATCCTAAGCCTGATTCCGGGATGCAGGAAGTCGAGATTATGATCGAGCATGAAGCTATTGTAAGCCATGAAAGCCATGCTGAAGAACCCCCCGATCCTGAAAATATGGAAGAAAAAATTAATGAATCAATTTTCATGTTTGATACTGTAAATGAAAATTTATTGAAGGTAAGATTAGCAACAGGCGGCGGAGTAAAAATAGATTCAACTGCGAGAGATAAAAAAACCTCCACGCAAACTCAAAGCAGCCGCATATACCTGCAGCCCAAATACGCAGGAGAGCTCCAGGGAGTAGAGATAACGATTTCCATAGAGCCGGATAAAGAAGTTCATCAGGATGAATTAAAGGAAACAGAAGCTGATGGAAAAACAAAATTAATTCCTAATCCCGAAGTGGAAGACCTCATCCGTCCTCCGGATTATTCTAATTTATCGGGCGCTCAGATAACTGATCCGTATTCCGAAGGAAACATTATATACGAAGGCTTTAACAACCCTTTCGATTCAATCAGGAAGATAATACGTAAGAACCTGACAATAGGAATTATTGCTGCTGTCATACTGCATTTTGCCTTAGCGGGGCTGGCTTTTTATACCATCAGTAAAAATCAGAAAACACTCGAGCCGGAAGAGCAGTCAAGACTGATTATAATACAGGACCTTCCCGATCCGAAAATAAAACTTGAAGATGTCGAAGACCCGAATAAACCGAAAGTGAAGGAAACTCCGGAAGTAAAGGAGCCGGATATCAATGAATTTAAAAAGGAAATTACACCAAGAAAAATAGTAAGACCGCCGATAGTAACCCGTCCAAAAAGAGATACTGATGATAAATCCAAACTCGATTCTTCTCTTGATGCCGGTCTCACGCGGGAGCTGGATTCGGTAAGGAAGATGCTTACTGAAAATATCGGAAAAGATACGGCTAAGATTGATACTGCATCTGCTGATACTACTTCGTCTTCATTCGAAATACCGGATTCGCTCAGAAATAATTTCCAGGAAAATGATATCGGGCTTGCAATGTATTACCCGAAAAGCTGGAAACTCATAGACCAGAGAGAAATAAATAAAAGCGAGAAGACATTTAAAGGCGTGGTGATCACAGATACTACTGCCGAACAGGCGGGCACAATGAATCTGTTTATTTCGCTGGATAATGAGAATAAGGATTTCAAAGCAGAAGATTTCAAAACAGAATTTAAAATGAACGACTCAACACTCCGGGCTTATTTCATGGAGCCCAGAACCATCGCCGGCACTACCAGCTACAGGTTTTATATATTCAATAACCTCGGAACGGAAAAACTCTCCGTAAACGCACAGGTAAGAAAACAATTTTTCGACCAGTATAAAAATGAGATAGAAGCTGTCGTCAGGTCAATAAGGATAAAGAAGAAAGCGGATTTGTAGAAGTCATTTGAATGTCCGTTAAATCTTCTCCCTTGATATTAACTACTTATTCCAAAGGGTTTTTAAATAACTTCTCAAATTCTTTACTTAATTCTTTTTGCTTCTCTAAATCTCCGGAGGACTTTTTGCTTTATGTTGTCACCACAATCTCCTGACATTGCAATGCAAATGTTGTCTTCATAAGAAAGACAAAAGTTAGGTTCTGCACTCTAAATTTTAAAAAGGCACGTTTTATTAAAAAAAACTTTAAAAACATCGATATAAGCATTTTGTTATGTAGATATTATATATTTTAAAATAAAAATGTTACCAGGCATTATGGATTACCTCGAAAAGAATTATCCCGATGTAAAAATTGTTTCAGCCACCATGGTGGAAACTCCTAAAACATTATCACAGGAAATTCCTCAATAGATACACAATTTAAAGAGGCGCTGATGCTTTGTGATATCCAAATTTCCGGAACATCTCAAAATTAAATCGTCCATTTAACGTAAATAAAAACTTCTTTAACTTTTTATTTCTGCCTTACTTAAAATTCTTTAATATTTTTTCCAAATCAATTCCTTTTCCCAGTACCGGCTTAAAAATATCTCCTTCATTTTTTATGCGCTCCAATGCATTGAATATTGTAAAGTCAGTCATCTTCAATCCTTTTTTCACTTCCTTCCAGTGAAGCGGCATCGATACTGTTGCACCCGGCTTAGGGCGCAGCGAATATGGAGCTGCGAGTGTCGCCTGCGGACGATTCTGTAAAAAATCTATATACATTTTTCCATTACGTGATTTTACTGCGCGCTCTATGCTCGTAAATTCAGGCAGCTCCCGCTGAACCTTTGATGCGACAAGGCGCGCAAATTCCTTTGACTGTTCATAAGTATATCTTGCACCTAAAGGGATGTAGATATGAATTCCTGTAGAGCCGCTGGTCTTTGGAAAGGACGGCACTTTAATTTTGTCGAGTACGGCTTTAGTTACCTGTGCGGCTTCGATCACTTCGTCAAATGTATTTTCAGATGGGTCAAGATCTATTATGCACCAATCGGGATAATCAGGCTTCCCGACACGGCTGCTCCAGGGATTAATTTCTATACAGCCAAGCGAAGCCATATAAAGTAAGCTCGCTTCATCAGTTGCAACTAAAAAATGTTTGTCACGCGCATCGGATTCACTATGATATAAATATGTTTTAATCCAGTCCGGAGCCTTTCCTGTAACATCTTTCTGATAAAAACTTTTTCCGTTTATACCGTTCGGATACCGGTTGAGAGACTGCGGGCGGTCTTTGAGATAAGGTAAAATATATGGCGCAACCATGTAATAATAATTCAGCATGTCCCTTTTGGTAATTCCTTCATCAGGCCAATATATTTTGCTGAGATTTGCAAATTTTAACTCGTGACCATTTATAATTCTTACCTGTGTTTCATCAGATGGATTTAATAAAGTCTTCCTTTCCTTTTTACCTGTTGGCTTTAGAATTTTCTTTGCAGCTTTTTCTCCGGAACGAATTTCCTTTTTCATTTCAACAGGTTTTTCCTGAACTACATCCTTTGCTTTTTTATCTAATCTCATTCCTTCAAAAGAAGGATGACGCATTACACCGTCTGTTGTCATTTCAGCAAAACTAACTTCGCACACCAGCTCCGGCTTTAGCCAGGTAGCTTTGGCTTGCGGAGGGTCAAGCCTGAAGCGGGAAGGTTTATTAATATCAGGAATTTTTGTGAACGGAGGATTTTTAATTGTTAATGGCTTAAACTTTTTCAGCATTTCCCTTTGCTGCCGATCATTAAAGCCAGTGCCGACTTTACCTGTATAAATCAGCCTATCCTTGTCAAAGACTCCGACTAATAATGAACTGAATGCTTTTACAGAATTTACATTTTTTGTATAACCTCCAATTACCATCTCCTGCCTCTTATTTGCTTTTATTTTTAACCACTCATTGGTTCGGACTCCCGGATAATAAAGACTGTCAGCTTTTTTTGCTATTATTCCTTCAAGATCCATCTTCCTTGCAGCATCAAAAAATTCAATACCGCTTCCGCCAAAAATTTCACTCAGCCTGATGATCCCGTTATCCGGAATAATTTCTTTTAATAATTCTCTTCGCTCTGTCAAAGGTAATTGCATTAAATCTTTTCCGTTCATCCATAACAAATCAAAAACATAAAAATATATTTCTCCATCGGCTTCGCTTCTCCAGTTTTGCAGTGAGCTAAAATTAGATTTACCGTTATCATCCAATACTACAATTTCACCATCAGCAACAGCATTGATCTTCAAATCCTGAACAGCCTTGTATACCGGATAAAATTTTTCATTAAACGATTTATCATTACGTGACTTCAACTCCACCTTATCTTTGTTACAAAAAGCAATTGTCCTGTAACCATCCCATTTGATTTCATATATCCATCCCGGACTGTCAAAGGGTTTATCCACTAAGGTAGCTAACATCGGGGAAAGCTTTGCAGGAAATTTCGCAGTCGTACCCGCCGTTATTTTTCTCTTGGCTGTAGATATTTTTACTTTTTGATTTTCTTTTTCATTACGAACAGAAGCCTCTTTTACATCTGACCTTTTATTTAAAGTAATTTCTTTTTTGCTTTTAGCAGCGGCTTCTTTGACACGTTGAGAGCCATAAAAATTTGTAGTTGTTTTTTCAATCTGCGCAAGTGTCTTTTTTGAAATCACTGACTTATCTTTTTTTGTAATATCATCAGGTGATGAATATTTGTCCTTTACCTTCATGAGGAGCCAACCGTTATCACCTCTGCCATGAACTTTAACAAGTGCGTATTCACCTTTTAATTTTTTACCATGAAGAATAAATTTTATTTTACCACTGTGCAATTGCCTTCGCAAACTTTTATCCTGTTTACTTTTATCTTCATCTTTAATATCTGCGGGTTCATAAGTTCCTTCATCCCAGACAATGACAGTTCCTGCACCATATCCGCTCGGAATAATTCCCTCAAAATTCCGATAGTCATAAGGATGATCTTCCACCATCATAGCGAGACGTTTTATGCCGGGATCAGTCGAAGGTCCTTTAGGGACAGCCCAGCTTTTAAGCACACCATCCATCTCAAGTCTTAAGTCATAATGGAGATGAGAAGCATCGTGTT
>JBBRTN010000190.1:0-4855 GCA_038244395.1 Ignavibacteria bacterium | reverse complement strand
GACAATTTTTAATCAACTCGAAAACTCTGGCATATCCTGGGCAGTTTATTTTGACGAGAGTCAGATAGTTTCCCTGACAGGTTTCATTAACATCGCGTCTCTGAGACCCTTCTGGAAAAACCGTTTCTTTGGAATGAAAAAATTTCATGAAGATGCTGCTGCCGGAAAACTTCCCGCCTATTCCTTCATTGAGCCGAGACTTATTTTCAATCATAACGATATGCATCCACCTGTTCCGTCTTTCGAATTTAAAGGAACCGATGGCACGGAGATATCAGTTGGCGCTATGGATGATGTTCGTGCGGGTGAGAAACTGCTTCATGATGTTTATTCATCAATCCGCACCAGTGCATCATTGACCGGTTCGAATGCAATGAACACAATGCTGCTCGTCACTTTCGATGAGCATGGAGGAACATATGATCACGTGCCGCCTCCGGCGGCTGTACCGCCGGGTCCAATTGACAATCCTGAGATGGGATTTGCTTTCAACCGGCTTGGTGTTCGTGTACCTGCCATTGCTATTTCTGCGTGGACAAAAGCTGGTACGATCATCAATGATGAAATGCATCATGGTTCCGCGATCGCCACACTCTGCAGGAAATATAATCTGAATCCTCTGACAGAGCGTGATAAAAACGCCCGTGATCTTACAAATGCTGTCAACCTAAAGGAACCGCGTCAGCCCTGGGACTGGCCGGAAACCACTCCTCAATATGTGCCGCCAAATCCCGAGGCTCACGGACCTTTCACGGAATCCGTCTCCCGCATGCCGCTGACTCCGCCTGCGATTTCGTTATTGGGAATGCTCACAGAAAAATTCGGACTTCCGACCGACAAAAATCCTGCAACAATCGGTGAAGCCTACGATATGCTACAGCGTTTAGGTATTGGACTCTTCGGACAGTAAGCCCGTGAATGGAGTTTCAACTTGTTGCCGTGCTGAAGTATTAAAAAATGATAACTTGATAGTAAATTTAAATTCTAAATTATTTCTTTGCGGATTTTAAAACACATGATTATTTTTTTGCCCGCAATATAAATTTGTTCTTATCAAATTATCTGAAATTATCTGAAATTATGTGAAAACATGGGAGACATTTCTTTGCCAGGCTATCAAAGATTTTGTAATTTCAATAAAAACGTTTTGGGCGGATAGGAGTTGTCAGCCGGTAAATGTTTTTTGATTTGATCTTCACTGAAAAAACAGACATCTATTTTTATTCATTAAAAAATCCCGGATGTTTTAAGAAGTTTATTTAAGATAATGAAAACAGAATTTGACTTGACTGTTTTGCATTTTAAAAATAGCTTAGCCTAAATATAAAATAAGACGTTCAACATCTTGTAATTGTATCCTATCCCAAAAATCTCACCCCAAAATAATTACAAATAAACTGCCGTAAAATTTTAAGTTTAGTTCCGTCAGGAATTAATTTCAAAATCATTACCGGCAAATCTCATAAAAATAAAATTCAACAGCAGTGAGAATGTCCGCAGGACAGTTCATAAATATCAAACTGTTTGAAAATTCTTTGGAAATTAATTGCAGATCCCCCTGAAGGTATCATGCCTGATGCCGGAAGGTCAGGTTCGGTAAATTAATTTTGCCTGTTAATGCAGACAGGATATTACCGTTTCATAAAGACTACAAAATTAATTCAATAAACAATTTTTTAAACTTAAAAAAAAATTAAATGAAGAACTTCAAATTTATACTTTTAATTTTACTTACTGCTTTGTTGACCACTTCAATACAAGCCGAAAATAAAAATAAATCATTTCCTACTGCACGAAACATTGCCTTCCGTGCTGAGATTAATTCAGTTCAAAAAATATTAACACTAACCGCCTGCATTGAAGGACTGTATAATGATATTACCGATACAATGGTTGCAGATTCAGTTCAGGTCTATATAAGAGAAGATAAATCACCATATCAATTTCTTGATTCCGCTAAAGGATTTTTAAATGCTTCGGGTGTCGGTATTTTTTTATTTGACCATATGACAAACAATTATGATTTCCGGATAATAGTAAAGCACAGGAACTCAATCGAAACATGGAGCAACGAGGTGATATTTGTGGACGATACATTGAGCTATAATTTCACTGAATCTTCTTCTAAAGCAGTCGGAAATAATCTGATATTAAAGGGGACAAAATATTGTATTTACAGCGGTGATGCCGACCAGGATGGAGCTGTTGGAATTTCTGATGAAAGTTTAATCGAGAATGATATTTTAAATTTTGTTACAGGATACGTACGAACTGACCTCACAGGCGACAATCTGGTAGACCTATCCGATATAGCAATAGCCGATAATAATTCTTTTAATTTTGTATCGGTCCAGAGACCTCCGTATGTAAATAATTCTTTCCCGACAATAACTATTGAGAACGGTACTATAGACGGCGTGCCCGCTAGTTTTATTGCATGCGAAAATTTAGTTTCTGTCCCGATAGGAAGAGTCATAGAATTTGACATGGTCAGCACCGACCCTGACTTTGAAGATATACTTGAAGACACTGTTTACTTTTCTCCGGATGCCGTGGGAGCTACGCTGATTTATACGCCTGCTCTTCCAAACGAAGGCAAATCTCCTCTCATCACTCATGTGTATCTCATGTATCCTACGGCTTATTCGGGTTATACCAGGTTTGAGACTTATGATTTAGTACATCATGAAGCAAGATGCTTCCTTAATTTCACTTTTTATTAATATCAAAGTCTTTTACAAATTATATTAATAACTAAAATTGAGAATCATAAAAGACTGCAGCCGCAAAAGTGACAGCAGTCTTTTATTTTTTCAGATCCTTTCGGGAGTTTTTTGGGTCAGCTTGTTTT
The DNA here is from genome assembly GCA_038244395.1 of Ignavibacteria bacterium. Lineage (GTDB taxonomy): Bacteria > Bacteroidota > Ignavibacteria > Tepidaquicellales > Tepidaquicellaceae > JAGPCH01. The sequence goes on along the minus strand of JBBRTN010000190.1, from coordinate 2,004 downwards.
CCACATTGCCTGTGTTGATGGTACCTGCAGGCTCGAACAGCAACACATGAACTTCCTCATCCGCTCTTGGACGATGCTCTGTTCCTCCGGGAACGACAATCATCTCACCTTCTTTTATTTCAACTGTCCTGTCCCGGAAATCCATAAAAAATTTTCCTCTGACTACAAAGAACAGCTCGTCTTCATCTTTGTGGGAATGCCAGACAAATTCACCTTTGAATTTACCAAGCTTTACCTGCTGGCCATTAAGCTCTGCTATTATCCGCGGATTAAAATAATCCGAAAATTTTTCCAGCTTCTTATTTAAATTAATTACTTCCATTGACAATTATTTTTTTAACCGAATATTTCAGACAAACTTTTTTCTCTGAAATCAAAAATTGATTCAACTTTTTTCTTTACTATAAGATTGTGAAGTATGAATTCAAAAATTCCTCCGGGTGAGAGATAGCAAACTGTATCAGTCATCAAAGTCATTCCGTTACTCTCTTCAAACTTATGCTTGTGAATCCAGACTTTGTAAGGACCTTTCAGCTGTGTATCTTCGAAAGTAAACGGAGGATCCCATTTTGTAATTTCTGTTCTCCAGTTAAATGAAAACCCGTTTAGTTTTATTCTGTAATCAATCAAAGCGCCCTTCTTCATTTCAGCAGGAGCGTTTGTTATTTTAAAACCTACCGAAGGAGGAGTAAGCCGGTTCAGATTTTCAGATTTACTGAAAAACTCAAAGACACTTTCGATATCTTTTTTAATTGTAGTTTTGCGAATAAGAGTGTGCATTTTGTTTTCTCAGATAATAGCTTTAAATTTTAAGAAAAATTCTCAATCAATAAACTCAGGCAGGTTCTTCTTTAGGCCGTGTAATTTTCAGCCATAGTCTTTCGTGCAAATAATATAAAATCAGCTTTGTAAAAACTTCAGTAAATCCTATTTGAAATGCTGTTGTATAATTACCAGTGACGAAGGATGCAATGATAATCGTATCCATTGTTCCGAATATTCTCCAGCTGATTCCTTTGATCAGACTTCTCGAATGCAAATCTTCATAAATTTTCTTACCGCCTTTTGTAATGATTTCTTTTTTCCCGATTTTAGAATAAATCCAGATTCTTTCATGAAGGTAGTAGAGAATTATTTTGGTGAATAACTCAATCCCTCCAATCTTCAGAGCCTGGGAAATACTGCCGGTGAAGAGCCAGGAAAGAAAAATTGTATCCAGCGTTCCTAAAATACGCCAGGTAATTCCCTTGATAAGGCTTACTTTTTTTGATTCGATTGTAAAAGAATGCATTAAAAAATAAAGGGGTAAAATTTTTTTGTAAAATGCTGAAAGATAATTTTGAAATCAAAGCATAACTTAATCCAATGTTCGGTGCTCAATGTTTGATATATAATGTTTTAAACCGAAAAAAATTAATTTAATAGAAAAGCTAAACAGAGTTTTGTATATTGCACAAAAAATTTTCATTTGGCAAGCGAAGAGGTTTACGGACAATGTGCATCATGCGGGTCAGAGCTTCGGGGCAAACATTGTTATATCTGCGGTGAGAAAAAAATATCCAAGGAAGACCTGACTGTAAAAAATTTCGTCAGCCAGGCATTTGAAATCATAACACATTTCGATTCAAAGATATGGAGAAGCGTTTACTTGCTTATATTCAGACCTGGATATCTTGTCACGGAAAATTTAAGCGGACGACGCGTTAGATATGCAAAGCCCATTCAGCTCTTTTTAGTAATTAATATCATCTATTTTCTGGTGTTAAATTATATCGGGTATGATGAGGTTACAAAACCGTTGACCGACCATATGAACAGCCCGTTTTACGGAAGCATTGCGACTTCAATGGTAAATTCTAAATTAGCCGAAAGCAAAGTTACATTTAAAGAATTTGATGAGAAGTTCTATAATGAGATTTATGTAGAATCAAAGTTGCTGATAGCAATTATGATTTCCCTGTTTGCATTATGGTGTTATTTAATTTTCCGTAACCAGCACAAACT
>JBBRTN010000189.1:0-4868 GCA_038244395.1 Ignavibacteria bacterium | reverse complement strand
TTTATACAGGTACAGGTTATTCAATGATTCCATGAATGCAATCGGGAGAATTTCCGCTAATTACAATGTAGCAGTATTTGCATTTGACCTTGAGTCGTTAAGGCCTGCATTTGACAGCCCGAATTCGCTGACGGATAAAAGAATCAAGTATGGATCGAAAAGCTTAGTGGAAGAAATTGCCACAAAAAAAGGAGAAAATACTACACTGGTAATACCTGATAGTTTTTCTCTTTCACAAAATTACCCAAACCCTTTTAATCCTGCAACAAAAATTAAATTTGAATTACCCGCTGATAAATTTGTGACACTTAAGATTTATGATGCGCTTGGAAAGGAAGTTGCTGTCTTAGTGAATGAGAAAAAGGAAAGCGGAAGATATAATGTCGAATTCAGCGGAAGCAATCTTGCAAGCGGGATATATTTTTACCAGCTTAAGGCGGGGGATTTTATTGAGACTAAGAGGATGATTTTGCTGAAGTAAAGATTTTGAATTGTTAATGAATAAAATGGGAAAAGCCCGGAGGATATTTTTCTCCGGGTTTTTTTTAAATAAAAATTTTTTGAAATAATATTATTTACGTTCAAAATAATCTTTTCCTAAACAAGGTTGTTCGAATATATTTTAAAAGAAGTAATTTTTTTTAATTATCTTAGTGATATTATTTTAACAGAAAAGGAAGAAATTATTAATTACTCATCTGACTGATCTTTTCCATTAGCCATTCTCTTTTTGCTACTATTTTGGTTTCGGTTATTTCCTTTTCTAAAAATATTATTTCCTTTTTTTCCGGTTGTGTAAATATGCGAATGAGTTTTTGAAAGGCATTGGTAAAATTTGTGATAGTGACTTTATGGATATCCGGTATTTCCTTATGATTTCTCAGGTAATGTTTTAGTTTATCCAGCTCTCTGAATGCGTCTTCATAATCTCCAAGTTCATAATGACAGCAAAGTTTCAGCATTGATGAATCAGTATACTGCAGGTAATTTACGGTCTTAATGTTTTCCAGATTTAAAATTGATTTATCATAGCTGCAGGTTGCGAAGAACAATTTTGCCTGGGAAAGTTTCACTTCATCCTCGCGAAATTTTTCCGGTAATTCTTTTGAATACTTTTTTATAAAATTTTCTACCCATTTGAATTCCCTGATGGCAATACCCACATAAATATAGTCCCTGTAGCTGTTGAGCATATAGACTTTCTCACGCAGGTCTGAAAATAATCCCTGGCTCAGTTTTTCCTGATACAAATTAAATAATTCAAACTGAAATTTTTTATTTCCTTCATTTTGTTTTTTAATACAAAAATAAATCATGTAATTGAAAATATGAATCTTATAACTGTCTTTCATATTATGCAGAAGTTCGCCGAATAATAAATGAGATTTAAAATAATATTCTTCCCGTTCAGTATTTTCAAAAGCCCTGTAAAGATAAAAGTTCATTGCAGTAATTTTAAAAAGCAGAGAATCCGATTCGCAAAAAGAATTCATCATATCTTCTATGTCCAGCGTCTTCAGTATATCCTTGACATAATTTGAATCATAGCTGAGGTCATCATATTCCTGAAGGGAAAATTCAAATCCGAATTCGAATAAACTAATTAAATAATAACACAGACTAATATTGGAGTTTTCAAAATAAAGGTCATACAGCGTTCCCATCTTATTTCTTTCTTTCAGGAAATGAGAATTAAGTTCAAACATCAGAGTAAGGTTATGAATTTTTTTATTGTCAAACATTTCAGTATTGAGATGGTTCAGCAGCTTCTTGTAGGCGCTCTCAAAAGGATTATAAAGTTTTTTTTCTATGAACATCTTCAGTAAAATTTTATTTTTCTCTGCTTTATTCTGCTCCAGTCCCAGGTATACTAAGAATTCTTCCCCGAGCTTGTATAGCTCTGAGAAGCGGTTTTTAAGTGTCTGATTACTGAATTTTTTGCCGGGATATAATTTAGAATAAATATCATGGATATATAGATTTACATTTTCCCCATTTTCCATTGAATGATGTTCAATAAGGAGGTTTAAAAGCGGAAGATAGTTTCTTCCTTTTGTATAAAAAGGCGAAGAAACAAACTTCTTAAATTCCTTAACCTCTTTATATGATAGTGAATTTAAGAGATTAATCAGCTTGTAATTGATGGGTGTCATTGGGTATTTGTGTTGCTTCAAAATACAAAAATACTTCAATAAATGAAATCATTTATAAAGGAAAAATTAATTGTATTGGGTATTTTGAGAAAAACCTTCTTTGCAAAAATATAAATGAATTTATATTTTTGGAAATAATTTAATAAAAAATTTATAAACTATTTAATAAGAAAAAATGAAAAACAAATTTATTGTTTTGGCTAATATTTTTTTGATGAGTATTCTGTTCCAGAATTCTTATGCACAGCAGGATGTAAACGGCTGGTACTGGCTCAATGGTCAGCCTACAGGCAACACCCTGAAATATGTAAAAGTTTTTGATGCTGCAAATATGTATGCTGTCGGCAGCAGAGGAACATTTATGAAGACTTCAGATGGCGGTGATTCCTGGAGTATAAACAGCCAGGTCGGATCCCCTGATAATTCATCTACCGGAAATCTTGCAACAAGAGATTTAAATACCGGTTGGTTTTTTAATGCCAATACGGGCTATGCAGCAGGTCAGTCTCTTTCTTCATACCTGGGTGTAATTTCAAGAACAACAAACGGCGGTAATTCATGGACTTACATTCAGTATAATGATACAGGTGGAACGGTTAACGGAATGTATTTTATAAATTCTAATACAGGATATTTATGCGGCGGAACAAGAGCAAGAGTTCACAAGACCACTGACGGAGGACTGACATGGAATGATATTTCAACAGGTCTTAATGCGACAAATACATGGAATAGTGTTATGGCTCTTGATACAGGAAATGTTTTTATATGCACTTCTTCAAAAAGAGTTTATTATCACAAGACAGGACTTGATTCTGCATGGAAGGTCTGGAATCTTCCCGGTTCTTCTGCGACAATTACGGATGTCTATTTTAAAGATGCTAACACCGGATATGCATGCGGTAATGGAAATTACTTTGCATATACTTTGGACGGCGGCGCAACATGGACACAATCAAATCCGCCTTCGACAGTCGGACAGCAGAGAATGAGATATTCTGCGGGAGCAATATATCTTGTGGGAGCATATACGGAAATTTATAAATCAGTGAATAACGGTGCTACATGGAGTGCAATAAATTTTGTTGACGGGAGCAATGTCAATCAGCCCTCGCCTTTCATAATGTACGGAATAGATGTTAACGGGAACGACATCGCAGTAGTAGGGTTTAACGGGATTTTAAATATCAGCAATGACGGCGGCTCTTCATGGAGAAATAAAAATTATTCGGTCAACAATAATGTTGGAGCTACGACTTATTCAAGTATCCTGGTTATCCCGACAGGACTGAATTCTACTGCAGGTAAAATCTGGATGGGACCAAACGGCGGAGGAGATATTTTTTATTCTTCAAACGGAGGAACTAACTGGACTACCAAACCGACATCTCATGGTTATTCCATATATGGAATTGATTTTGTTAATTCCAATACGGGCTACATTGCCGGAGGAAATGCATTTCAGGGAGTTGGGGAAATGTCAAAGACAACTGACGGAGGAAATACCTGGAATTATTTATCTTTATCTTCACCATTAGCGAACTATCAGATTAACAATATAGATTTTGTTGATGCAAATACAGGATGGGCAGTAGGAACTTTAGGTCCTTTTGACCCTGCCCTTGTTACTAAAACTACGGACGGAGGGACAACATGGAATACACAAACCTTGCAAACATCTCCTAATGGTTCTGCCATAAAGGTTCAGATGATAAATGCTAACGTCGGATATGTTCTTGCTAATACTCTCTACAGCACTATCGACGGAGGAACAACATGGACAAAGAGTACCGATCCTTATGTTACTTCCACAGCATGGTCCGGAATGTATATAATGTCAAAAGATATAATTTATTTAAACGGGGCCGGAACATCAAATCTTAAGAAAATAATAAGAACCGTAAATGGCGGAGCAACCTGGACAGATTTAACAAGCAACCTGCTCAGTACTTTTGCTGTGTTCAAAACAAATTGGCTTAACCTTAAGCACGGTGTAGTCTGCGGCACTAACGGTTATATGGCTAAGACATCAAACGGAGGATTAAACTGGTCTGAAAGTAATACAGGCGGTTCTACCACTGTCGGCCTGGGACTTCCAAATAAAAACGAATGGTATACTATCAGCGACAGAAACTCTGCATATGAAGTCTGGAGAAAATATGATAACCTGACATCAATTTCTTTAAATGTAACTCTTGGAATCGAGGGATTCTGGAATGGTAAACCAATGGTTACAGATACAGTAACAATTCAGTTAAGAAATTCAACCGCTCCATATGCGATAGTTGATCAGGCAAGGGAAGTTTATAACATAAACGGATTTGCTACATATGAATTTTATACTGCACCTGCAGGCTCATACTATGTGGTTATCAAACACAGAAACGGTCTTGAAACATGGAGCAGCGCTCCGGTTGCAATGCTTGCCGGCGGAAATTATAATTATGACTTTACGACTTCAGCTTCACAGGCATTTGGAAATAATACTGTTCTGAAGGCAGGACTATACTGCATCTACAGCGGTGACGTTAATCAGGACGGAGTGATAGATATTACTGACGAGGGTCTGATTGATAATGCTGCTTTAAACTTTGCATCCGGATACATAGCTACTGATGTTAATGGCGACGGAGTTGCGGATTTAACCGATTTGGGCATCACGGATAACAATAGCTATAATCTTGTAGTCGTAGCGAGACCGTAACAACTAAGATT
>JBBRTN010000188.1:0-4885 GCA_038244395.1 Ignavibacteria bacterium | reverse complement strand
TATCTTCGGCTTTCACCCATTCGTGATCTTTTGTGTACTTTAAAGCAGCAGGAAATTTCATATGTGGATTTTTTAATTTTTGTGAAAAACAATTTAATTAATCTAAGTTTCGGATTCAATTGAGAAAATCATATCCGCATTACTCCTCATTATTCTGCATTATTCCTCATTACTCTACATTATTTTATAAAATAAAAATCCACTCCGTATTTTGAATGAATAAAAACTCAGAGTGGTTGTTTTTAATTTTATTTCTCCGAAGCGCTGTTTTTAACTCTTCGCAAATTCTTTGTGATGAAGCATATCAGGGCTCAGATCCCTGTCAATTCTTTCCCAGTCTTCATTTCTCCTTTGAGCCGACGGATATTCAAAATAAAACTCCTTATCGCCAATTGTAGTAAAAACTCCAATATAAAATTTACCGTCTTTATTGTCCACCTTCATCACATGTTTGACGAAGTTCATATTGAATATCTGATTTTGTATTTTTAAAACCATTTTTATTTCTCCTGTCCTGTGTATTAAATCATTCACTCTCCCACAGAAATTTAAAAGAGTGAATTAAATTATTTTTAATATTAAAAAAATTTTATTATGACTTAGTATTACAGGAGTTACTTTTGGGGGTAGTAAATCCAAATAGAAAATTTGTTTTTCCTGTGACTCTAACTTATTCTTAATATAATTCAAAAAAATAATTTTTAACATACCAAAATTTAAAAATTTTCTAAGTTTAAAAAATTTAATTTTAAATCATTTTCCCTTTGCGAAATAAACCGTATTAACAATTCCCATAAAATTATTCTTATGGTATTCCAATTTAAATCCGACTCCTTCACACAATTTTATGAAATCATTTACATTATAAAAACTATCCACCGACTCAAATAAATAACTGTATGCATTTTTACTCTTTGAAATTTTATTTCCCAAATACGGCATTATTTTACCGAAATAAATATTGAACAGTTTTATCCCCAGTCCATTTGTTTTAAACATCTCAAGAACGATTAGTTTTCCTCCCGGCTTGATAACTCTTTTTATTTCTGTCATTGATCTTTTCGGGTGCTCAAAATTTCTCACGCCAAAACCTATAGTTACAATATCGAAATAATTATCCGGCAGCGGTAAGTCAGAAGCATCCGCCTGCAAAAATTCTATTCTGCTGTCACTGACCTTGAGCTTTTGCATCTCAAGCATTCTTCGGGAAATATCTGCCGAATAAATTTTCTTCGTATTCAGATTAAGCAGCTGAATTGTCAAATCTCCCGTCCCTGATGCAAGGTCTAAAATATTCTCAGTACTGATTTTCTTTTCAGAAATATATCTGACAATTTCTTTTCTCCACCTCACATCTGCATTCAGAGTAAACATGTGATTAAGCCTGTCATAAAACGGAGCTATCTCATCGAACATTGATTCGATTTTATCTTTTGACTTATCCATTTTCGAATAAAATTAATGGAATCTCAGGGATTTTATCGGATCTAATCTTGATGCAAGAAAGGAAGGAATTAATGTTGCTGTGAATGTCAGAACCATTGTAATGATTGAAATTAAAATTATATATTCCGGCTGAAGCAGTATAGGCACGCTTTTCATGTAATATAATTCCGGGAGAGAAAAGAATTTATATTTTAATTCCGCGTAACACAAGCCAAGCCCGATAATATTTCCAAGTACAATTCCTATTACTCCGATAAGCAGCCCGTCAAATAAAAATATTTTCATAATATCTGTCCTGCCGGCTCCGAGCGACTTCAAAGTTCCGATCGACTGCGTCTTTTCAAGAACCAGCATCAGCAGCGTTCCGACTATATTGAATGTAGCTACAATTATAACGAGTCCCAGGATTATCGGCGTCGGCGCCCTCTGCAATTCGACCCAGGTAAAGAGTGGCTTGTATAATTTGAATAATGATTTCGGATAGTATGGATACCCTACATCTTTTTTTATTACTGCGACTGCATCTTCGACACTGTCAATGTTCTCAATGTTCAATTCGATCCCGGTAACATTTTCACCATAGTTAAACAGATTCTGAGCAGTCTTTATGTCGGTATAAATCAAGACATCATCAAATTCCCGAAGACCGGTTTCATAAATCCCGTTAACAATAAATTGTTTTATCTTGGGCTGATTCAATGGTGTAGGAATTCCGTTTAAGCCGAAGACTATTACTTTATTGCCAACATCAATATTCAGCTTCTTTGCTAATTTGTCCCCGATAAGTAATCCGGAAAATGTCGAATCAACAGGAGTCAGATTAAATTCACCTTTTACTACCCTGCTTCTTGCTGTTGATAAATCAGTCCCCGTATTGATTCCTTTCAGAATTATTCCCTCAACATTCGACCTGAACCTTATCACTGCCTCCTTCTGCACAATCGGCGAAATTCCTGTGACCCCCTTTACGCTGTCACGGATAATCTGAATAGCTCTATCATAGTCAGCAAGTCCGTCTGATGTAAATGATGAAATCTGTATATGTGAAACAAGCCCGGCAACTTTATCCCGTATCTCTTTTTCAAATCCGTTCAGGATAGATATAGTGACAATAAGAACGGCTACTCCCAAAGTCACACCGATAATAGAAATATAAGTGATGAAAGAAATAAATTTCGAATCGCTCTTCGAGAATAAATATCTTTTAGCTATGAAATATCTGTAATTCAATTCACTCTTTTATATAGTAAATATATAATTAAATATATAATTAAAAATAAATTTTCTTAACCCATCAATTATTTATTAAGGAGAAATGCCTTAATGAAACCGCTGAGGTCGCCGTCCATCACTCCCTGTGTATCACTTGTTTCAAAATCCGTACGGTGATCCTTGACCATGTTATAAGGATGAAAGACATAGCTTCGGATCTGGCTTCCCCACTCGATTTTTTTCTTAGAACTTTCTATTGTCTGAATCTTGGCAAGCTCTTTTTCTTTTTCAATCATATATAATTTCGACTTGAGCATTTTCATTGCATTCATTTTATTTTGTATCTGCGATCTTTCGTTCTGGCACTGTACGACAATTCCACTCGGGATGTGTGTAATGCGGATTGCAGTTTCCACTTTGTTTACGTTTTGTCCTCCTGCTCCTCCGGCCCTGAATGTATCTATTTTAATTTCACTTGGGTTGATTTCAATTTCTATGGTGTCGTCAATGATAGGACTCACATATACTGCGGCAAAAGATGTGTGCCGTTTTTTGTTAGAGTCGAAAGGAGAAATTCTGACAAGCCTGTGCACTCCGTTTTCCGCCTTCAGATATCCGAAAGCATATTCACCTTTTACTTCTACAGTCGCGCTCTTTATTCCCGCGCCGTCGCCGTCAAGCCGGTCTGCAAGAGACGCCTTAAAATTATTCTTCTCACAGTAACGAAGGTACATTCTCAAAAGCATTTCAGCCCAGTCCTGCGACTCTGTCCCGCCTGCTCCTGAATTAATAGTAATGATTGCGTCCCTGATATCGTCTTCATCAGAAAGCATATTCTTAAATTCGACTTCAGAAAGCTCTTTCTCAAATTTATCAATTTCACCTTCTATATCCGATTCCATTGATTCAACTTTATCGGCTTCGGCAATTTCTATCAGCCCGTTTATTTCATTAAAATTATTTTCTACCGAATTGAATTCTTCAACCCATTTCTTCAGACCGGATGTCTCCTGCAGTATTTTTTGCGCGGATTTATTATCATCCCAAAAATTTTCTTCCCGGGATAAATCTTCTAACTCTTTTATTCTTGCAACTTTTTTACCTATTTCAAAGAAACCTCCGTAATGAATCTATTTTTTCCTTTGAATCTTTTAACCTGTACTTCTGCTGCTCAAACATTTTTATTATTATTTAATTATTGACAAATATATTTTTAAAGTTACTTTACCCGATTTTAAATTCACTGAATATAGTGCGGCTGCTACTTCTCAATCTCCATCTTCAGAAGCGCTGATGCGAGAGTCTTACCCTGGGCATCAAGCTTCAGAGAGACAGTTCCTCCCCCCCCAAGAGTATTATTGAGTATAAAATTTAAAGCATTAATGTTTGGCATTTCATATCTTTGCACTTCACCCTCGCAAATGCCCGTAAAAAATTTCTTTACTCTTTCTGCTGTGACTTCCTTCTTTATTAATTCATAATCTTCTTTCCTGTAAGCAATCAATCCTATGTTAGCAGCGTCTCCCTTGTCACCGCTCCTTCCGTGACAGATTTCTTTTAACTGAATTTTCATTTTTTTGAAATTAAAAAATTAATTTAATAATGCCCTGTTTTCCTCTTTGATTCTTACATAAAGCATAGCTGCATTCAATACCGAAAAAATAACCGCTGTAAAATATAAATTAAATATCATTGGTAATGTGAATATTTCACAGGCTACAATCATATAATTCGGATGCCTGAAATATTTATACAGCCCGTTGCTTACCGGTTTTGAATTTGGGATTCTGTAAATTTTTGTATTCCAGTACTTACCGAGAGTCTTCAAAACCCACACTCTCATTATTTGCAGTATTATAAAGAATACCAAAAACAAATAATTAATAACATTGAAATCCTCATATCCGCCTTTGAAATTATATTCTGCAATCATTGAAATGAAAAAAAACGCGTGCAGTAAGATAATAAACCTGTAATGTTTCCTTCCGTACTCCACCGCGCCCCTGCTTAAAAGCCATTTTTCATTCCTTCCTGAAATCTGCAGCTCATATAATCTCTGTATGATAATAACTAATATTAAAAAATAGAAAAACATTTTTTTCTGAAAACTATTTGACTATAATTATATCTGCTGACTTTTAACTATTTCTAACAAAACCATTTCACTCGAGAAACCGGGACCCAAAGACATCATCAGCCCGTATCCTTCCTCGAAACCTGTCGACAT
>JBBRTN010000187.1:0-4900 GCA_038244395.1 Ignavibacteria bacterium | reverse complement strand
ATAGAAATCCTGAATTTATCTTTTACCATTTTTATTAAACTCATTAGTTCGACTTTCTCAGTCGGGTTCATTCCTGCAGCCGGTTCGTCCAACAGAAGAAGCTTAGGGGATGTAGCAAGAGCACGCACAATTTCAACCTTCCTCTGTTCCCCGTAAGGAAGTGATTTTGCATATTCATCGGCAACATCAAGCAGTCCGAATATTTCAAGCAGCTCATTTATTTTACTGTCCAATTCTTTTTCTTCTTTCTTAAACCTGCCTAACTGTAAAATTGAAGCGAAGAATCCTGCCTTTAAATTTTTTACAAATGAAACCCGGATATTATCCCTGACACTTAGACTTGGAAACAATCTTATGTTCTGGAATGTCCTGCTTATCCCAAGTTCCGCTACCTGGTACGGCTTGAAAGGAACTATGCTTTCTCCGGAAAATTTTACATCGCCTTCAGTCGGATCATACACACCGGTTACAATATTAAAAACAGTGGTCTTTCCGGCACCGTTAGGACCTATCATTCCAACTAGTTCATCATTTCCCACATAAGCATTTAATTTATCTACGCAGGTAAGTCCGCCGAAGCGCATCGTACAATTATTTATTTCCAGTAAGCTCAATTCAGAGTTTTAGGTTTAGCGATTTTCATATATTCCTTAACTTTTAATTTTTATTTGCTTTTTTTTTGGTCTCAGCTTCACACCGAATAATCCCTGAGGTCTTGTAAGCATCATCCCGATTAACAATAAAGCATAAATAATCATCCTGTATTCTGAGACACTTCTGAGAAGTTCGGGAAGAATCGTCAGTATAATGGCTGCGATAATTACGCCAATCATACTGCCCATTCCTCCGAGAATTACCATTACTACAATTTCAATGGATTTCAAAAAATTAAAATCCTCGGGATTCAGATATAAATTAAAATGTCCGTACAAAGCTCCGGCAATGCCCGCAAAGAATGCGCCGCTTACAAATGCTGCAACCTTAAACTTTGTTGTGTTTACTCCCATTGACTCGGCCGCTACCTCATCATCTTTTACAGCGAGAAATCCTCTTCCGTAAGTCGAGTTGATAAGATTATGAATGAAATAAATTATTACCGCAACGAATAAAAAAGTCCAGAAGAAATTTGTATACTTCGGGACTGAATAAAACTGGTATGGAACATTTGTCATGTCAACCGGTACCTGAGTAGCCTTCACCCCGTTATCGAAAATATATACACCTCTGAATCCCTGTGATGCGCCGACCACATCCAGGCTCTGAATTATGACCCTGATAATTTCAGCAAAACCAAGTGTAGTGATGGCGAGATAATCTCCCTTAAGTCTTAATGAAGGCACTCCTACTATAATACCCGCTACGGCGGCAGCTGAACCTCCGAGCAGAAGAACAATAATAAAAGAAATTGTATGTCCGAAAACTCCGGTACCGAAAGTATCCGCAAAAAACGGTGCATAGTAAGTAGAGAGAGCAATGGAAAGATATCCGCCAATAGCCATAAAGCCGGCATGTCCAAGGGAAAACTGCCCGGTATATCCGTTAATCAGGTTGAGGCTTGTGGCAAGAATAATGTTAATGCCAATGTAGATTAAAATAGTGTAGTAGTAAGCATCAATGGAATCTGTAAAAAAATTTAGTATGAAGATTAAGACAAGGGATGAAAGAAATAGAATTTTACTATTCATCAAAAATGAAAATTATGAAGTTAATTCTCAAAAGACATGAAATTGAAGTTTAAAAATAAGTTGGAAGAGAACTTAATTCCTGATTCGTAATTTTATTGTGATAAAATCCAGTGGGCGATTAAGGACTCGAACCTCAAACCCCCTCGGTGTAAGCGAGGTGCTCTAGCCAATTGAGCTAATCGCCCTGAAAAAATTTTGAATACAAAAATAAAGTTTTATTGAATGAATTTCAAACCAGTAATTAAAATCCATCTGAGAAATTTTTAGACAAAATTTTAAGTCATTTTTTGTTGACGCCTTTTTGCCTCTTTTTGCCGCGTAATAATTTTAAACATTCTGTTTTTAATCATTTAAAATATCAAAGCATATTTCTATTTTATAAAAAATAAATCTTATAATGTCCGAAGAAAATATTATTAATCCCGAAAAATATCTTGTAAAGCCGCATACAGAAGTATCACTAAAAAATTACGACACTGAATACACAGGTAATAAACTCGACAAAGAAAAAGGGGAAGAACTTCTGGAAATCAGCACGGAAGAGCTTTCAAATTTTCAGGATAAATTATATGCGCACAATCAATACAGTGTACTCATAATTTTTCAGGGAATGGATGCGGGCGGAAAGGACGGAGCCGTGAAGCATGTAATGTCAGGGCTGAATCCTGCTGGAGTAAGAGTTACAAGCTTTAAGGTTCCTTCCTCTACCGAGCTCGAGCATGATTATCTTTGGAGACATTACAGGGCACTTCCGCCGCGCGGCGAGATAGGAATTTTTAACCGATCCCATTATGAAAATGTACTCGTAACAAAAGTTCATCCCGAACTTATTCTGAAAGAGAATCTTCCCCAAATAAATACAGTCGCGGATATTACTCCGGAATTCTGGAAGAACAGGTATAAGCAAATCAAACGGTTCGAAAAAAATCTTTATCAGAACGGTATTATTATTTTAAAATTTTTTCTTCATCTCTCCAAAAAAGAACAGAAAAAAAGGTTCATAGAAAGAATTGATGATCCAAAGAAGAACTGGAAATTTTCTTCCGCAGACGCTAAGGAAAGAAATTTTTGGGATGATTACCAGAAAGCCTATGAAGAAGCCCTGAGCAATACGTCTACTAAATACGCACCATGGTTTATTATCCCTGCCGATGATAAATGGTTTTCAAGACTGACTATTGCAAATTTGATTTACAGGGAATTTGATTCGCTGCACCTGACTTATCCTGAAGTAAGCGCCGAGCAAAAAGCCGAGCTTCTGGTAGTCAAAGAACAGTTACTAAATGAAGATGACAGTAAAAAAGCAAAGGCATAAAATGAATACCGCTCTAATTTTTCCAAACCCGAAAAATTAGGGAAAAATTAATTGGAGATTATCTCCTACCCGCTATTACTTAATAAACACAGATTTTACATTTGGTAAAAAAATATCGTAATCCAAACCGTCTTCTTTCAATTCTTCAGTAATTAAATTGCTGATTTTGTCCTCTGCACCTGCAAAATAAAATTTAATGTTATCATCATTAAACTCTTTAATTACTTCCGCGACGGCTTTTAAAGCAGTCAGGTCTATAAAGTTAATAGGAGTCGCATCAAAAATTATTGTTTTCAGTCCCGGCTTACTTTTTGCCCAAGCGAAGATTTTTTCTTTGAAATATTCGGAGTTATAGAATATGATTGAAGCATTAAATCTGTAGATTGAAACTTCATTATTTATCAGTTGCTTATTGTCATCGTGAATTTCCAGCACTGCATCTTTATCCGGATCATAAACCAGCTCGTACTCCTGCGGCCTGGAAGACTTACCAATAAGCTGAATCAAAGTGAGCACAAAGGCGATAAGGATTCCCTGGTAAACACCGATAAGCAGAACACCGATAATACAGATTAAGGTAACCTGGAATTCCTGTTTGCTGAATTTTCTTATTGAAAATATTTCATCCAGTTTGAACATTCCCATTGCCGCATTTATAATAATTGCTCCGAAGATAACAGTAGGTATCATTGAGAATTCTGCCGATAGAAAAAGAATAACAAAAAGCATTATCAGTGCGGCAAAAATATTTACCATCTTTGTTTTGCCGCCAACAGTAACATTGACTGCTGTTCGCGAATCAGCTCCGCTGACAGGAAATCCGCGAAATAAACCTGCAACAAAGTCAGCAAGTCCGAGTGCAAAAAATTCCTGATTTGGTTTCAGATTGTCTTTTGTAAACGCACGTCCCACAGGGATTTCACCTGTATATGAAACAAAGACTATAGCCGCCGAGGCCATTATTATTTCTTTAATGTTTTCCTTAAAAATATTTAAGTCCGGTAAAATAAATTCCGGATAAACATTTTTAATCCGGCCGGTAAACGTTATCCCGAGCGCTTCGAGATTAAAGACCTTAGCGCAGATAATCGAAATTACAAGTAAAATTAACTGTGACGGTATTTTGACGGAAATTTTTTTGAGCAAGCTTAAAATTATAAGTCCTGCTATTCCTGTGATAATAGTCGGGATATGAATCGAACCTGCTTTAGTTATTAATTCCCAGATTCCCGTGAGAGAATTTCCATGCTCCAATTTTACCCCGGTAAATTTCCCTAACTGGCTTATTATAAGAACTATTGATACGCCGTTAAGATATCCGAGCAGAATGGGTTTGGATAAAAAATTTGCAATGAATCCCAGCTTAAAAAATCCGGCAATGAACATTAGTATTCCTGTTGTTACAGTTATCAAAACAATCAACTGCGTTGCCAGCTCACTGTGACCTGCACTTATTGAAAGAATGGTACTTGCAAAAAGTGTCATTGTAGCGGAGTCAGGACCGAGAATTAATTTCTGCGAACTACCCAGAATGAAATAGCACAGAAAAGAAAAAATTGCTGTGTATATTCCGGATTCGGGCGGCAGACCTGCAATATTGGCATAAGCCACGCCGACAGGCAGAGACAAAGCGGCGACAGAAATACCGCCAATGAGGTCTCCCTTAAATAAATCAAGATTATATTTTTGATTTAAGATCAATTATTTATCAAGCCCGAGTGATAAGAAATTAGAATAAAAAGATATTGAAAGCGCCAGACCCAGTAATGAAATCACAATTGCAAGCAAAAATGTAAAGGGGATTCTGTTTTTCTGTTCTTTTAAATGCAAATTTTTGTTAACGAGCTGATATTGCACTGCTGATGCTATAGCATAGATAGTGCCAATAAAGACCAGCCCT
>JBBRTN010000186.1:0-4927 GCA_038244395.1 Ignavibacteria bacterium | reverse complement strand
TGGGAAAGTTTTCTGCATCGGGAGTTTATTTTTACAGATTGGAAATAACAGATGAAAAGTCAAATTCGGTATATAGCGATACAAAAAAAATGATTTTGATAAGGTGAGTCTAAATACTAATTATTGTTGTTAAATAAAAACTGCTATGGATAAAAATAAATTTTCCACTATAATTTTTTACTTCAGTACTTTTGTTTTTATTATTGCCTTCAACTTTTCAGATAATCCGCCGAGCGGCTTGTATCAGCAGTTTATGCCGAATTTGAATGGCAGACCTTTGGCCGATATTACTTTTCTTGATAGTCTGACAGGTTAGTTAATGTATCAATAAAAAACATATGCTTAAAACCATAGCGATAGGAAAACAAATATTAATTTAAATTATAAACCAATGTTAATTATAATAAATTATAATTAAATTTTTCTCTATTATGTTATTTTTAAAATTATCATTATTGACTAAAAATTGTAAATGCAAATTAAAAAAATTTGCTTCCTTGTAATTATCCTGGTATTCTTTCTTACATCATGTTCGAGGAATCAAACCGGCGATGATAAGTCCGGTGTAAACACAAAAGAAAAAGACAGCGAAACAAAAAATGACATTTCAAAAAGTGAACTCTCCAAATACGACTTAAGCTCGGAAAGCCCGACAATACTGAAGATGCCTGATGACCTGAAGGAAATATCCGGGATAACAATGACCCCTGACGGAAGATTATTCGCAGAGCAGGATGAAGACGGAATAGTTTATCAGATAGATTACAAGACCGGAAATATTATAAAAAAGTTTTTTCTTGGTAAGCCGCCAATCAAAAAAGATTTCGAAGATATCGTCTATGCCAACAGCAAATTTTATCTGATGCACAGCAACGGGGACATATACGAGTTCAATGAAGGTGACGACGGCGAGTCAGTGCCTTATGAAGTTTATAAGACCGGACTGGCAAAGGAAAATGATGTAGAAGGACTTTGCTATGATAAGGAAACTAACTCGCTTTTGCTTGCATGCAAAGGAACTTCGGGAGTGGATGATGAAAAGGATAAGGCGGTATATTCTTTTTCACTGGACAGCATGAAATTAAATATGAAGCCGAGATTTATGTTAATGAAATCCGACATTAAAAATTATTTTAATCCGTCGGGAATACAGAGAAATCCTGTGACCGGAACATTTTTTGTTATTGCGGCTAACGGAAATGAAATAGTCGAAATATCTAAAAACGGAAATTATATTGGCAAAGAGAAGCTTCCGAAAAGCATACATGTTCAGCCTGAAGGAATCACATTTTCCCAGGACGGAACATTATTCATAAGTAATGAAGGAAAATCCGGAAGCGGAACGATTGTTATTTATACTTTAAAAAATTAAACAACCGAAACTCAACATCATTTAGAATTGTATTTTTCCAATGAAATATACCCCACTCAAAATGATAAAAAGCGTTAGAAAAATTTTTAACACACAAGAAAAAGAAATCCGGAATCCGAAATTTGATTTGAGAATTTTTTTAAAGAGTTTTATTCTGATAGTAATTTTAATTTCATCGGGTAAATCATATTCTCAAAACGTTTCAATGGATACAATAGATACTAAAGATCTTTCTACAAAAAAAATAAAAGTTGAGGCAGGCGAAGGCTATGCAATGAGCGGCTTCGGGGAATTCTTCCTGGGCAAGCATTGGAGAGATTTGTGGACAACTCCTTTTGAAGCCGATGTTCTTGATTTAAATAAATTTGCAGGAGGACTAAAGCCCTTTAAAAGGGGAGGCGGACTGCAGACTAAATCCTTGAGATTAAAAGGCGGCGACGGGAAAGTCTATAAGTTCCGTTCGATTAACAAAGACCCTACAAGGATTCTTCCTCCGGACCTGCAGAAGACATTAATTGCGGATGCGTTTCAGGATCAGATAAGCACCTCGAATCCGCTTGCTGCAATTATTGTTGCGCCAATGATGAATGAAATCGGAATTCTCAATGCCGTTCCTGTAGTCGTATATATGCCTAATGACACGGCTCTTGGTGAATACAAAAAAGATTTTGGCAACGTACTCGGAACGCTTGAAGAAAATCCGGAAAAAGGAGAAGACGGTCAAAAAGGATTTGAAGATGCGGATAAACTTTTGAATTCATATAAGCTTTATAAAAAGCTTGAGAAGGACAATGATGCGCATGTTGATGAAGTGGAGTTTCTCAAAGCAAGATTATTTGATCTGATGATAGGCGACTGGGACAGGCATTCGGACCAATGGCTGTGGGCAGGTTATGAAAAGGACGGGAAGGTAATTTATAAACCGATTCCGCGTGACCGCGACCAGGCATTTTGCTTGTATGACGGAGTGATTCCTTATTTCGTCGGTGAGTATGTTACGCAGATTGAAGGATACGGAAAAGATTATCCGAGGATTTATGATTTATCTTGGAACGGCAGATATGTCGACCGGAGATTTCTGCCTGAAGCCGGAAAAAAAGTTTATGATTCACTTGCTGCATACATTCAGAGTAAAATTACGGATGAAGTTATTACAGCCGCCGTTAAAAGGATGCCCAAGGAATTGTTTAAAGTCGGAGGAAAAAAATTAATAACAATGATAGAGTCCAGACGGGATAAATTGAAAGAAGCAACCGACGAATATTATAAACTTATAAATCAGGTTGCTGATATTTATGCAAGTGATAAAAGCGAATACATTGAAATAAATAACCTGGATAAAAAAAGAGTTGAAATAAAAATTTATAAACGGGACAAAAACACTTTAGAAAAAAAGGGCGAGCCGTTCTTTGAAAAAATATTTAGTTCAAATGTCACTGATGAAATCAGGATATATATGAACGAAGGAAAAGATGTGCTGAATGTAAAAGGACATAATGACAATGACATCACCATAAGAATTATAAAAGACAAGGAGCACCTGGAAATAAAAGGAAATCCGGACAGCAATATAAAATTGTATAAAGATGACAGGACACAGAACAATGTAAAGGAAAGATATGAACCGGCTGTGGAAGACCGAGGACACGAATGGAGATTTTCTCCGGTGCTTGGATATAATACCGATAACGGGCTGGAGCTTGGAGGCGGACCGGTTCTTTACAAATACGGATTTCGTGCTACGCCATATGTTTATAAAATGAGTCTGACAGGAAGCTATGCCTTCAATGCGAAGAGTTATAATTTTAAATATGCAGGAGATTTTTATACGATAATTAAAAATACAAGAATTAATTTAATTGCTCAGCAGACGCAGCTTGCAATAACAAGATATTTCGGAGAAGGAAACGAGACGACTTTAAATGATAGTCTTCAGGAGCAGGATTATTATAATGTGAAGCAGGGATTATTTCTTTTTGCCCCGACTTTTTATATTCCGGTCGGAAAGAAATTTGATTTTAAGTTAGCTCCATTTTATAAAAATTCAAATGTAAGCTATGATCAAAATACTTTGCTCGGGCAAAATCCTGATACTTACGGAATCGGAAGAATAAATTTTGCAGGATTAAATTCTTCATTTGTTTATGATTCACGTGATAACTCTCAGGAGCCGTACAAGGGAATTTATGCGCAGCTTTTGTCAAATTACACTCCGGATATTTTCAATAATAATTACGGATTTGGCAAAGCAGGCATTGACCTCAGGGCATATTATACTACAGACACAGTTAAAGGAGTTACGTTTGCGATGAGAGCCGGAGGAGGAAAAATCTGGGGGGATTTCCCGTTTTATGAATCGGTATTTCTTGGCGGAGAAAATTCTTTAAAAGGATTTTCACGTGAAAGGTTTGCCGGAGATGCAGTACTGCTGGGTGAAGGAGAGATACGGGTCGGCGTTGCAAGAGTAAATATTTTTGTCCCGGGAAGATTGGGAATTTCTTTTTTCGGAGGAGCGGGAAGAGTTTTTCTGGATGGGGAAAATTCAAAAAGATGGCATAGTTCATTTGGTTCGTCAATCTGGATAACGTACCTTGACAGAATGTTTAATCTGGGAGTAACAGTTGCAAAATCGGATGAAGGATATAAAGTCTTTATAGGTACAGGTTTGTTTTTATAATTTTTTAAAATCAGTTACATCAGTTTACATCAGTAAGGATAAGATATATTAAGTGTTTTATTGCTTAACAGTTTTAGATTAATTTCCTCCTCAGATTTATGAAAAAATCGGAAAAAAGAAATCAAAAGATTAAATCCGTTCTGGTAATTTCGATTATCGGAATTCTCGCAGGCTTTTTATTTATAGTCCGGTCATTCGGACTCGACAGGGTTCATATTATAAAGGGAATTGTCGGAGGTTTTATGATAATGTTTTTAATAGGAATTTTTGAAAATTTTATTTTTCTTAATAAGTTCAGGAAGATGAAATTCTCTTTAATACTTTTTATCAGAACCTTAACATATGTAGTGATAATTTCTTTCGGAATAATTTCCGTATGGGTAGTGCATGAAAGCATGGTAAACGATGCCGGCATTCTGACAACTTTGGAAAGCAGTGACTTCCTGAAATATATTACTGAAGGGGATTTCAAAAGGATACTTTTTATTGCCATCGTTTTCAGTTTTCTTCTGAATTTATTTAAAGAGATAAATAATCTTCTCGGCAAAAATGTATTGATGCATTACATTACCGGGAAATACCATCACCCGCAGGAAGAAGAACGTGTCTTTATGTTTGTTGATTTATCCTCTTCGACAACCATTGCAGAGAAGCTCGGTCCGGTAGTATATCATAAATTCATTAATTCATATTTTTTTAATATTGATGACGCAATAGTCGAGTCAAAGGGTGAAGTGTACCAGTATGTCGGGGATGAAGTAGTTATTAGCTGGAAAGGCAGCGCAGGGTATGCAGATGCAAACTGTGTAAGATGTTTTTTTAATATCAGGGAAAAGATTGACAGCCTGGCGGAGGATTATGAGAAAGAATATGGTATC